>DATKMG010000493.1:0-5886 GCA_035541995.1 Terriglobia bacterium | reverse complement strand
TAACCGCCGCAGGAGCGGCCGGCCTGGGGGCAAAAGTCGCGCTTGTGGAGCGGCACCTCATGGGAGGCGATTGCTTGAACGTAGGCTGTGTCCCATCGAAGACGGTGATTCGCTCCGCAAGGGTGGTTCGGGAGATCCAGGAAGCTGCGAATTACGGCGTAAGGGTCAACGGGCTGGAAGTGGACTTTCCAGCGGTAATGGAGCGGATGCGCCGTCTGAGGGCTAGGATAAGCAAGCACGATTCGGTTCACCGATTCAAAGACTTGGGCGTGGATGTTTTCCTGGGACACGCCCGATTCACTGCTCCCGACCGAGTTGAAGTAGATGGCAAAAAGCTGCGTTTCAAGAAGGCTGTAATCGCTTCTGGAACGCGGGCTGCCCGCCCCAATATTAAAGGGCTGGCAGAGGCCGGCTTTCTCACGAACGAGACCGTATTCTCGCTGACCGAACGCCCAAAGAGACTGGCCGTGATAGGAGGAGGCCCGATCGGTTGCGAAATGGCCCAAGCTTTTCAGAGACTCGGGAGCCAGGTATTTCTGTTCCACAATCATGACCACATACTTGACCGCGAGGACAGAGACGCTGCTGAGATAATACAGGACAGATTCATTAGAGAAGGGATGAAGCTATTGCTGGACAGCGGCGTTAGCGAGGTCGAGTCCGGCAACGGAGAAAAGATTATCCACTTCGAGGCAAACGGCGTGAAGGATTCCATGGCAGTGGATGAAATCCTGATCAGCGCGGGTCGCGTTCCTAACGTAGAGAATCTGGGTTTGGAGATAGCGGGTGTGGAATATGACTCCAAGAAAGGGGTCCATGTGGATGATTACTTGCGGACCACTAATCCCCATATCTTTGCCGCGGGGGACATCTGCATGAATTACAAGTTCACGCACACGGCCGATGCCACTGCGCGAATAGTCATTCAGAATGCCCTTTTCAAGGGCTCAAAGAAATTGAGCGCCCTTATTGTCCCGTGGACGACATTCACCGATCCTGAGGTTGCACATGTGGGAATTGACGAAGCAGTTGCGGCCAGGACTGGTATGGCTGTCGACACCTACGTCAGACCGCTTCAGGGAGTAGACAGAGCAGTAGCTGATGGTGAGGAAGAGGGCTTCGTGAAGGTGCTGGTGGAAAAAGGAAAGGACAAGATTGTCGGGGCTACGATTGTAGCCTCGCATGCAGGGGAGATGCTCAATGAAATAACACTGGCCATGGTGGGAAAATTGGGTTTGGCGACTCTGTCCGGGGTCATTCATTCTTATCCGACCCAAGCGGAGGCGATCAAGCAGACCGGCGACGCCTATAACCGTACGCGACTGACGCCTTTCGTCAAGAAGGCATTTACAAAATGGCTGGCTTGGACCAAGTAGAGCCAAGTGGTAAGAAAAGATCAATCTTATGTGTTATGCGGTTGCCCTGGTGGCTTTGGGCCCTGTTTGTCGGTGGTGACCCAATGAAAGGGGCTGTTCAGAAATCCATTATGAATGATCCCTGAATGCTCTGTATGGGGCTCTTGCCCAATGGGCCGGTGACACCCCCCGGAAGCGCCGCCTGGTAGGCCCAGTCAAACCAGTCGCCAGGCTGCCAGCACGCATACTTGAAAAGCAACGTCATGCCCTCTAGAAGTTTCCAATCCACTCCGGCGTTGGCTTCCCAGCCAAGAAACCGGCTGCTTGCAAAGGGATCAGATAACGTTATACTGCCACGACCGTTTGCACCTCTGAACGCCGCGCCTGCAGCCGTTGCCCCGGGTACAGCGTCCAGCGTTCCAGAGCGGCCAAAGTTACCCGCAAGATAACCGTCTCTCTCCAAGCGCTCAGCCCAGAGATAAGTGCGCCACACGTTTAGGTTGGAGGCTACGGCATAATCCAACCGAACCCCCAGAGCCCAGTCAAGTGCACGTGGTTTTTGGCATTAGGATGAACTTACCTCTTCAAAGCCGCCACAGCTTTTTCACAGTCTTCCTGCTTAAAGTAGAGAATGACGCCATAACTTCCCTTTATATCGGCTATTCCACTGGATTCGTTAACATTAATATCTGCCTGAGAAAGCTTCTCATAGATATCAGCCAAGGCCCCTGACTCATCATCACCCTGAATTAGCAGAGCAGAGTGAGGACCATCTAATTCCAGTCCTGCCTTTTTCGCTCCATCGGTCATCTTTAAACCGTCGTTTGGAAAAAGAGTGAACCGGGTACGCATGGGTTCATGAGGAACTGCTTTGAAAGCAAGCAAGTTAACCCCAACACCGGCAAACAGAGAAAGCAGTTTAGATCCTTCCCCGGCATGATCCTCAACTGTTACGTTGTAGTATTCAACTCTTTTGATATCGAATGCCATAGATTCTCCTTCAGTCCAGAATTATGCGGCGGTCTTGACACTCCTGTGGCGTTTGACTCAGAATCCGGTCGCCCCACCGTTCCCCGACACCGAAAGAGATCCCGAATGGTCCCTCAAGAGGCAGGAGGACGGCAAAATCGTCGCCATGTTGTCGTCATAGCTTGACTTTTCACGTTTTGACCATACGTAACCGTACATTGCTCCGTCAATCAAAATTTTGTTGGCCCTGCCCAAACACGGCTTAAAGGACAACCTCATACCAGCCGTGTGACTCCTTCAGCTTCCTCAGGAAAGTCGGTCAGCATCTTTACATCGTGTCCGGGGAAGATCAGATCAATAGACGAGGCCTTGGCACGCAACTTGTCGAATGATTCCATCCAAGCAATTAAATCCGTGATAAGGCAGCTGGGAATATCTTGAACAACGTTCTCATGCACGTGAGAGCAGTCTGAAGCTACAATTGCTGTTCCTTTTAAGGTGTTCACTGCTACCGCTTGGAGCCCAATGGTATGGCCCGGAGCAAGGATTACCTGAATACCCGGCATGATCTCAGCATCTCCTGAAACTATCTGCAAACTCCGGGTTCCCTCGAGTTGCGCAAGGGCCTTAATCGTGCTTTCGTCGGATACTTTTGCAAAAGGTGCTCTCTCGGCTATTGGATTTTTGGTCCAGAAATCAAATTCTTTCTTCTGCACGTAGAGAACCGCTTGAGGAAAAGCTTGCAAGAACATCTCGAAGCCTCCGGCATGATCCCAATGGAGGTGAGTCAGGATAATCTTCTTAACATTAGTTTTGTTTGCTCCAATCTTTGCGAGAAGATCAATCGGATTCACGAAATCTTCCAGTTGTCGTTCGGTGGCCAACCTCACACCACATCCCGTATCTACAACAAGGATCTCGTCGTTACCCTTAATGGCCCACATGTAATAGTTTCGGTCAGCGTTTGTGTCCCAGCCTTCCATCCATAGCACGAAAGCAAGTTTTCCACTTACGGGTCCAGCATATTTCACAGCATAAATCTCATAAGTAGGGACAGTCATCTCCTTGACTCCTATCGATCAGGTGCGTAGGACATTCTTTTATTATATTATTGAATGCTTTGGATCGTAAATGATGAGTTCAACGTCCTCAAGCGCTACAGCGAAAACGGAGTCCGAGGCGCTGTGGCGTGATTTTCGTGAGGGTGTCACAAGGAGCCTGAAATGGAAAAGTTGATCATTACGGTAGCGATCATAGGGAATGCAACAGACCGCTCGCAGAACCCGCTCGTTCCCATCACTCCGAAGGAAATTGCTGAAAGCGCAATCGAAAGTGCTAAGGCAGGAGCCGCCGTTTGCCACATTCACGTCCGTGATCCTGAGACAGGGCAGGTTTCGATGGATTTCGAATTGTACCGGGAAGTGGTTAACCGGATCCGTGACAACTCGGATATCCTCATCAACCTCACCACGGGAACAGGTGCGCGATTGGTGTACGAGAATGGCTGGGACACCTCGGGTCTCAAAACTCCTGAGGAGAGGGTCGACCACGTCATCAGACTCGCGCCGGAGTTGTGTTCATTGGATGTCGGGAGCATGAACTTCGGACCTAGGGTTTTTGTTAACCTCGTGTCCCACGTCGAAGCAATGGCTAGGATGATCGCTCAGGCGGGGGTCAAGATGGAACTGGAGGTATTTGACCTGGGTCACTTCAGGATCGCCGACCACCTTATTCGCCAAGGGCTGATCGGAGAGCGACCGTTGTTTCAGCTTTGTATGGGGACGCCGTGGGGGATCGAGGCCACAGTGCAGAATTTGGTTCACATGCATTCTTGTCTGCCGGATGATGCCGTTTGGTGCGCCCTAGGGATTGGAGCTGCTCAGTTCCCGATGGTGACCACATCAATTATCATGGGCGGGCACGCCCGGACTGGATTCGAGGACAACATCTACGTTTCCAAAGGCACTTTGGCGACCAGCAACTCGCAGCTGGTCCAAAAGACCGTCCGAATAGCAGAACTTATGGAGAGAGAAGTGGCCACTCCCTCCGAGGCGGCACAGATACTTGGCTTAGGTCGCTAGCTTTTGGAAGTGGCGATGGGCGGCTGTGCGATTTCTATGCGGTGGCGACCAGGCGCTTTACAGTAAAGCAAAGTAACAGCGGAGAACCTGGATATAGAATCATTGCGGTGTGAGGGCAATTTCCTGTGAGTGTCGGAGCGCGGCCTGCCCGCTTGAAATAGTCTATACCGCGGTCACTTCCAGGGATTGATGACGACTTTGAGCGGTACCTCCCCTTCGTACTCGCCTCCAACCAACCTCACCGCCTTCTCTGCGTCACTAAGCGCAAAACGGTGAGTTATCATATCTTCCAAAGGATACTTATGGCGGCGAATCACTTTTATAGCCGCTTCAACGGATTCAAAATCCTGAGAGAACGCCCCAAGTAATTTAAGCTCCTTGACTACGACCCGATCCAGGAGCAGAGGAACAGCTGTGGACGCGCCATACAATCCCGGTAAGACCACTGTGGCTCCGACGCCCGCGAGTGAGAGCCCCAAAGCCGCCCCAGATGGATGTCCCGACACATCCATTACCAGGTCCGCCATAGTTCCGCCGGTGGCTCGACTCACAGCCTCTTCAGCGTCGGCTCGATCCACATTCACAACGACGTCTGCTCCAAAGCGCTGTGCCATGTCCAGCCTGGGCTTGTCCCTTTCCAAGCCCATGACCATGATGGGTTCAGCTCCGCACTCTTTGGCAACCACTACAGCTGCCAATCCCATAGGCCCAGGGCCCACGATTGCCACGCTTCTACCGGCGGAAGCGTTGCCGATCCGGCTTATCCATCTGACGGCATTTCCCAGCACCGCTCCAACGAGAACACCAAGTTCGGGTGTTACATCATCCCCGATTTTATGGACCATCGCTCTAGGGTGAATGTACAGGTATTCGGAATACGCTCCAAATAGATGAGGCGGATCCTGACACGAAATCATCGAACCGTAGCAGTACATTTTTTCACAGAGTGTGTATTTCCCGGCCGTACAGGCCCGACAGGTGCCGCATCCAAATGCGTACTCTATGATGACCCGATCGCCTTCTCGGACCCCGTACCGCTTCTGAGCTTCTGGTCCCATTTGGTGGATGCGACCCACGATTTCATGTCCGAGGATCAGGGGATAAGGCCGCGGTCCCCGTGAGACTTTCCCGCGAAATATTCCGGGATCAGAACCACATACCCCCACAAGTTCAACCTTCAGGAGACCATCGTCAGGACCTGTTGAAGGCAGTTGGAACTCCCGCATCTCCATCCTACCCGGTTTCGTAACTACCATAGACCTGCTCGTTGACATGCCGTTTTCTCCTGTCACTGCGTAACAAACCTCGAGTCCGAACCAAAATGCGAAGCGCCTAATATCCGGCAAACGGGTAGCTTGCGTAGAATTCGGGTGTAACCTTTCGCAAAATCGGTGATTCCGGCCTTACACATCTTCAACCTCTCCACCTATGATTTGCCATGTCGCTCCGCTTGACGGTCACTCCAAATCCTTACGATCCAT
>DATKMG010000492.1:0-15983 GCA_035541995.1 Terriglobia bacterium | reverse complement strand
ACGGAACAAAAGCGGCGTCGAAGCCGCTGCTCTCCAAAGGAGCAGCGGTAGCGCAGACCCTGGATTGTGACGTCTGTAGGTTTTGATCTCTCGTGGCCGCTGGACATTGTGAAGAAAGGTGTGATGGATCATGAGCAGTCTGCGAGCGTGGGCCTTGCGTGTGATGGCTATCTTCAGGAAGGGACATCTGGAACAGGAACTGGCTGAAGAATTGAATTTCCACCGGGAGATGCTGGTGGAGGAATACGCGCGGAAGGGGATGTCCCCGGTGGAGGCACGATATGCAGCAAGGCGCACATTGGGTGGCGTCGAGCAAGTCAAGGAAATCTATCGGGACCAGAGGGGTCTGCCGATGATCGAGACCCTGGCTAGAGATATTCACTACGGTCTGCGCATGTTGGGCAAGAATCCTGGCTTCACCGCCGTTGTAGTGTTGACGCTCGCGCTCGGCATCGGAGCCAATACCGCGATCTTCAGTGTTGTAAATGCGGTACTGATTAAGCCATTTCCCTATAAGGACCCGGACCGGCTGGTGGTCGTTTGGGAACAGCTTCAGAAACTTGGCTTAAGCCGGTTTGCAGCTCCCCTTGGCAATTACTATGACTACAGGGATCAGAACCATGTATTCGAGCGCCTGGCAGTGCTTGAGTATGCTTACTTCGACTTCCTGGAAGTTGACCAGCCTGAACGCATCCTTGGAGCCCGTATTTCGGCGGACCTGTTCACACTGTTGGGAGTGAGTGCGGCCCTGGGGCGGACCTTTCTACCGGAAGAGAACCAGCCTGGCCATGACCAGGTGGCCGTCTTAAGCGATAGTCTATGGAAGCGCCGGTTCGGGAGTGACCCGCACGTCATGGGCAGGGCGATGATTCTGGACGGGATTCATTATAAGGTGATTGGGGTCATGCATCGGAGCCTTCGCTTTTCGTTAGGGAATTCCAGCCTGCCCGAGGTTTGGTTACCGATTGCTTTCCAATCTGATCCGCGAAGAGAGTCAGGACATTTGCAGATGATTGCACGCCTTAAGCCCGGCGTCTCGGTGGAGGAAGCCAGGGCAGATATGAAAGCTCTCGCTGGCAGGCTCGAACAGGAATTCCACCTCTATCGAGGTCCGCAAGGCCAGGATGCGGGTTACGATGTGGCAGTGATCCCGTTGCGAGAGGAAATCACCGGTAACTCGCGCGATGGCCTGCTGGTCATGCTGGGGGCAGTCAGCTTTGTCCTGCTTATTGCCTGCGCCAATGTTGCCAATTTATTGCTAGCCCGGGCGACCACGCGCCAGAGGGAAATTGCGGTCCGAGCGGCATTAGGCGCAAGCCGGGTAAGGCTGGTTCGGCAGCTCTTGACCGAGGGCTTGCTCCTGGGAGTAATGGGGGGATGCGTTGCTTTGGTAATTGCTTACTGGAGTATCGGTGGCCTCGTCCGCTGGAGTCCTTACGAGGTCACTCGTCTCTTCAGTGTCGACATTGATGGTTCTGTGCTCGGCTTCTCGTTGGGCCTCTCCTTTTTGACTGGACTCATTTTTGGCCTGGTTCCCATCATTGGTGGAGCCAGGACGAACCTCACTCTCTCCCTGAAGGAGGCGGCAAGAGGTGCTGTCGCGGTTCCGTCCCGGGGCATCTTGCGCCGGGCGCTCGTGGTCATTGAGGTTGCCCTATCCCTGTCAATGGTGGTTGGAGCTGGTCTTCTGGTAAGAAGCTTTATTGCGATTCGAAACGTCAATCCGGGGTTTAATCCTGAAAGTGTCCTGACGGCTCAAATATCGCTACCTGAACCTGAATACCGCGAGAATAACCAAGTGGCGGAGTTTTACCAAGGTCTCTTAGAGAGAATCGATTCCCTGCCTGGGGTCAAGTCTGCCAGCTTGATTTCGGCACTCCCGCTCAGCGGTGGTGACAGGCGAGATCCATTTAGTATCGAAGGTCAGCCCTGGCGTCCGTTTGGGGCAAACCGGACCCCTCAGGTCGCCGCCTATATGGTTGCCGCCCCGGACTACTTTCGCACGATGCAGATCCCATTGATTAAGGGCCGCGAGTTTACGATGAGGGATGTTGATGGGACGGTCCCTGTAGCGATTGTCAACGAAACCCTCGTGCGTGGCTTCTGGCCCGGGGAGAATCCTGTCGGCAAACATATCATGATGGGAGCGCCGAGAGAGCGGGTTCCGTGGCTGACTGTGGTCGGAGTGGTTGCAGATGTCAAGGACTCTGGACTCGACTCGACCCCTATCCCGCAAATCTATGCGCCGCAATTCGAGATCCCCTCGCGCTCCATGACCCTTGTGATGCGGACTCATTTGGAGCCGATGACGGTCGTCCCGGCGGTGCAGCACGAAGTTCAGGCGCTGGACAAAAGCCGCCCTCTTTACGGTATCACCTCCCTGGAGCAGGTGCTATCCGAAACGGTGGCTTCACGGCGTCATAACATGCTGCTACTGGGGGTTCTAGCCGCACTAGCCTTGCTTCTTGCTGCGGTAGGAATTTACGGCGTCATTTCATATTCTGTGGCCCAACGGACGTATGAGATCGGCATTCGGTTGGCTTTGGGCGCGGATCCAGGGAACATTATCAATTTGATGGTACGGCATGGGTTAGTGTTGGCGACGGTAGGCCTTGTCATCGGGTTGGGTAGTGCGTTTGGCTTGACGCGCCTTCTTTCTGGCATGCTTTTCGGGGTTCGCCCATATGACCTGACGACCTTTGTCGGCGTTTCTCTGTTGTTGATGGCAGTGGCTTTCCTGGCCTGTTACATTCCGGCGCGGCGAGCCACCAAAATCGATCCGATGGTGGCATTGCGATATGAGTGAAACAGCATGTTGAAGTTCGGGATTGGACTCCCCGAAGTCTCTCTTTGGCATGGGGGAGACACGGCGGGGTCTCGCCCGTGCAACTCTTCTGTACGCCCCAAAGGCGCAGGGGGGGATCAAATGATGACTCAGCTCCGAGTGTTCGTGTCGCGATTTAGAGGAATGTTTCAAAAAGGAAGGTTGGAACAAGAGCTGGATGAGGAACTTCGCTCCCATTTGGACATGCAGATTGAGGAAAACATTCGAAAAGGGATGCCTGCAAATGAAGCGGCACATGCGGCCAGGCGCAGCTTTGGTGGAGGGGACCAAGTAAAGGAAATCTACCGGGATCAAAGAGGACTATCCATGGTTGAGGCGACGGTTCATGACATACGCTTTGGTTTTCGGGTGCTGTTCAAGAGTCCTGGCTTCGCACTGGTTGCGGCATTGACGTTGGCGCTTGGTATAGGGGTAAACACAGCGATCTTCAGTACGGTCAATGGGGTTATGCTACGTCCCTTTCCTTATCGTGAACCGAAGCAACTAGTAGCCGTTTGGTGCACAGACTTCTCCAGGGGCGTGCCACAAATGGGCTGCGCCAATCCTGACCTGCAAGAGATCGCGCGGAGGTCTCACTCCTTTGAAGCGTTAGCTGGGTACTATTGGCAGGATCTGAACCTGACTGACGGCCAGCCGGAGCGAGTGGGCAGCGTTTATGTGTCTGCCGGATTGTTCAGATTGCTCGGCGTGAATGCGGCCTTGGGACGAACCTTCGCGGATGAGGAAAGCGTTTTTGGAAAACATCGCGTTGCGGTACTAAGCCATGACCTTTGGGAAAGCCGTTTTGGCGGACGAAAGAACGTGCTGGGAGAGATATTCCACCTGAACAGTGAACCTTACACGATTGTAGGAGTGATGCCTCCAGATCTTAGGTTTCCCAATAACGGAGCGCAGTTGTGGATGCCTATATCCTTCGCGCCCAACGATGCCATGGGTACCCGAAGCAATCACTTTATTAACGGACTCGCACGCCTCAAACCGGATGTGACCACTCAGCAAGCCCGAAAAGATGTGCAGGACATCGCTCACGAACTCGAGAAGGAATTCGGAGAAAATGCCGGAATTGGCGCTGACGCATCAGACTATCTGGATTCCGTTGTGGGGGAAGTAAGACGGCCCTTGCTTATCATGCTGGGGGCGGTTGCAGTTGTGCTGTTGATCGCTTGCGTGAATGTGGCTAACCTGCTGCTATCGAAAGCATCAGCTCGTCATCGCGAATTGTCGGTCCGGGCTGCGGTTGGCGCAAGCCGCGGCCGGCTCGTCAGACAGCTTTTGAGCGAGAGCCTGGTGCTTGGCCTGATTGGTGCAGGCCTGGGTTTGATCACGGGGGCCGTGCTACTGTATATCATTAAGGCCTTTGTTCCACCGGACATTCCCCGGATTCATGAAGTTACAATTGATTTCCGGGTATTGCTGTTCACAGCAGGTCTATCCGTGTTGAGCGCATCGCTCTTCGGCCTCGCTCCAATCATTGATCTGTTTCGAGTAGACCTCAACGAGGCATTAAAGGAATGCGGGAAAGGCTCCTCGGCGAGTATGCGCACAAATCGGGTCAGGAATGTGCTTGTAGTCGCAGAAGTGATGCTATCGCTGATTCTGGTAGTCGGTGCCGGGCTGCTTGTTCGGACCTTGCAGCGGCTGCATGCTGTCGATCCTGGATTCCAAGCAGAGAATGTTCTGACAATGTCGGTCTCGCTACCGGAAGCCAGGTATCCGTCTACGGAGCCCGCCAAGGCAGGTCTATTCTATCGCGATCTGATCGATCGGATTAAGAAGATTCCTGGGGTAAAGTCGGCTGGGGCGGGCACGACGATCCCATTAGCCGAGGGTATGTGGGGAAAGTATTTCACGGTTGAGGATCGCCCGGCAAATCGACTGGCAGATGTCCCCCTGATTCAATATGTACAAGTGACTCCCGATTACTTCCGGGCACTCGGAATCCCGCTTCGGAGCGGACGCTATTTCGGAGAAGGTGATGTCGCTGATCGTAGGTTGGTCGCAATCATTAACGAAGCCGCGGCTCGCCGATTCTTTCCTAACGAGAATCCGATTGACAAGCGCGTCTACCCGGCTCCGCCGGAGCAGACAGTCGCAGCCTCTCTGCCCTCTCGAGATTATCGCTTTCCACGTTTGACTATTGTGGGGGTTGTTGGAGATGTGAAGCAACGAAGTCTGCATCTGCCTTCCGACCCCGAGCTTTTCGTACCTCACTTGCAAGGCATGGCCAAAGACATTGAACAACCTTCGACGGCTATGGCCCTGGTGATCAAGACGGCATCAGATCCGTTGACCTTCACGGCTGCCGTGCGCAAGGCGGTGATTTCGCTCGACTCGGAACAACCGGTGGCCGATGTAGGAACAATGGAGCAACGTCTGTATGCATCGCTCGCCCAAAGTCGGTTTCAACTCTCCTTGCTGGGGGCGCTTGCCTTGTTGGCGCTTTTGCTGGCTGCAATTGGCATATACGGAGTCATGTCTTACCTGGTCGCACAACGAAACCACGAGGTTGGCCTCCGGATGGCTCTCGGTGCCAGTCGGCGCCATGTGCTCAGCCTAGTCATGAAACGAGGAATAGTGTTATCGCTAATTGGGGTTGGTCTAGGGATCGTAGGCGCACTCGCCTTGACACGATATATCAAGAGCCTACTCTATGGTGTGTACCCGACCGATCCCCTCACCTTCCTGGTGGTGTCGGTGCTCCTACTTGCTGTGTCCCTAGTCGCAATTTATATCCCGGCACGACGAGCAGCTAAAGTCGACCCCATGGTGGTGCTGCGATACGAGTGAGCGATCAGCTGTCAGCGGTCAGCCATCAGCTGCAAGGCCAACTCGGGATCTCTTGCTGCTGGCTGAAAAAGACCCGATCAACTGGCGCTTGAGATGGTAGAAACTGAGAAAATGCCGGCCGTAGCTGAACGCTGATAGCTGAAAGCTCTTCGGATTGAGTTAACCCTCTCGGCTCATCGCCCGCCTTCTTCTTTAAAATGGCCGGTTCCACTCGCGGCGCATCACAACCTGGATTCCCTCTCGCCAGTTTTCGTTAATGCCCACCTGGACCATGGGGACAGACGAACTAATGTGTGCCATGACTTGGGGAAATGTGCTGTGGTAGCAGAACTGTGGGCAAACAAAATACAAGAGTGGAGACTCCGGGCTCAATCCGAGGCCGCGGAAATACCCCTTCTGGACAAACTCCCCCCGGGCCTGATGCCAGCGAACCCGCAGCCAGTAATCAAGACCCTGGAGGGGCAATTCAATATCCTCGCTGACTTTCAATTCGAGGACGACCAGCCTTCCCTGGAGTGTGACCGCCAGGATATCGATCATCCCGCGGTCACCGGCCAGGAAAGCAGGAACTTGCGGATAGAGATAACCTGGATTGAGGCGACTGTCGATGCGCTGAATGTCCTGGAGAACCAGGCTCTCCAGCCAGCGTTCAGCCTGCAGCTGATAATATTCATGGGTGTGGTTCCTGGTTTGCGCTTGGCGTTCGTCCAGGATTTTTGCTACTAACCGGCTTAGCTGATCCCATTCGTCCAGGGGCTCAAGCTTTCCCACACCATAGAATATCTTCCCCTCTGGTTCGGCGCACAGACGGAGTTGGGCAAATTCCAGACCGTGAATCCGGAAGGATACAGAGTTGGCACCCGCGCGAAAAGTAGGCTGAATCCGGCCCTGGGCCAGACTCATGATGCGCTGGTAATTCCTGGTTTGAACCAGATTGGATCTCGGCCCCAGTGAGTGCATTAGGGTCAGGGCAGTATCAATATTTCCACTATCGCTCAAGTCCTGGAACCTCAGCGCCTCGGCAGAGGAATCCATTTCCATCAAGTGAATACTGTGGCCGGCATCCCGGATCAAACTTAGACGGCTTTTCAGAACCAAGGAACGGCCGACTGGGACAATCAATAATAGCTTACCGGCATGACCAGAGGTGCGAGCGGCAAGATAATCTCGCCAGATGATCCCGCTGGAGAGTATTCCGTCGATCGTAGCTTGGTCTTCCCAGGAATTGACGGCAAGGGCCGTCCAGTGGGTTCTACCCGAACTGAAATGAAGGCGGACATAGTTTCCGGACAGTGAATGAGCCAAGTCTGAAAATAGCGTGGACCGTAGGATTTTTGCCCTGGGGAAGTTTCTGAGGATCAAGGTCTCAATGGATTTCTGGAAGCTCCGCCGTAGGAGTCGTGGAGAGTGGGCGGTGAAGGCTCGTAGTGCAGAGCGAATAATAAATGACTCGGTAACGTTCAGGCGGGTTGTCTTCAGTTCTAAGGCATCCGGACCGATAGCTAGAACCTCATCAATCTTTCTCCTAAATGGCCTCTTCCCGATATGGAATCCGAAATAAAGATTGCCACGGTCAATCTCCAAGGAAAAGCCGATGTCAGCGAGGAGGCCGTGACTACCCTTCCTTTGAAAAAGGGCACCTTGCTCAACCCGCGTCATCAGATTCTCAATCCTTTGCTTCCACTGAGCAGCCAAATCCTCGGAGGGCAAGGAGAGATAACGAGGGCTATGCTCCTGGACTTTCATGGTCCCTGCTGATGGGGTAACTCTTTTTGGCGATAATCCGCTTCGTGGTTTCTTAACCTTTCTGATTTTCAACGCTCTAGAGTCCTTTTTCCTTGACCCTTTTAAAGAATTCTTGTTATAGAATCAATTCTCCTGATTCTGCAAAGTGCTGTCCCATTATCAAAGCAGATTGCCGGTCAAATCATGAACTCATTTCAGCAACAGCGCAAGATTGGTCCCAGTCTGTCCTGCTGCCGGAGACCTTTGAGAGAGGCTAGAATTTCAGTGTGTTTCCCCTCGCACGTATTTCAAATTGCAGGAGTGTTTCATGTACTACTTTCTGGAGGTTGGGAATGAAAATCGGAGTCTTCACCGTTTTATTGGGCAACAAACCGTTTGAACAAGCATTGGATTATGTGAAAGAGCTTGGGTTGGAAGCGGTTGAAATCGGCTGTGGGGCCTATCCAGGGGATGCCCACTGCAAGCCTGTGGAATTGCTTGGCAGTGATAAGAAACTGAAGGCATTCAAGGAAGCCATCAGAAGCCGCGGATTGGAGATCAGCGCACTTAGTGTTCATGGTAACCCGATCCATCCCGATAAGTCGATTGCCAAAGAACACCACGAGGCCTTCCTTAGGGCTTTGAAACTGGCTAGAAAACTGGAAGTCGATCGGGTGATCACCTTCAGCGGTTGCCCGGGTGCTGACCCCAAGGCCACCTCGCCGGCCTGGATTGTTTCTCCCTGGCCCCCTGATTTCTCCGAAGCCTTGGAATGGCAGTGGAAAGAACGCGTCATTCCGTATTGGAAAGAAGCAGCTGAATTGGCCAGGCGTGAAGGAATCAGAAAGATCGCTCTGGAAATGCATCCTAACTTCGTGGTCTATAATCCGGAGACGTTGCTGAAATTGCGCGAAGCAGTCGGACCTGAGATCGGATGTAACTTCGACCCTAGTCATTTGTTCTGGCAAGGAGCCGACATCGCCTCTGCCATCCGGGCTTGCGGAGAATCGATCTATCACTTTCATGCTAAAGACTGCAAGCTGGACAGGCAAAATATTGCTGTAAACGGTGTCCTCGATTCAAAGCCTTACACCAAGGAGATTCGTCGCTCATGGATTTTCCGCACGGTTGGTTACGGGAATGATTTTGCTCAATGGAAAGATATCGTCAGCAACTTGCGGATGGTGGGATACGACCATGTCCTCAGCATCGAGCATGAGGATAGCCTGATGTCGGCTGAGGAAGGTCTCAAGAAGGCTGTGAGCTTTCTCAAGAATGTGGTGATCAGTGAGAAACCAGGTGAAGCTTATTGGGCTTGAGGGGATTTCCGGGTCGTTCATCGGCAGAAGAGAAAAGGGAACGTGAGCAATCAACAGGCACACCAATGCCGTGTCCTGTTCGGGGCAACCCGAGCCCTAAAATTCCTTGCCTTTGAGGAACGAATTATTTATATTTAAGCTACCGCAAATCATCCTGGGCGGACTGTCCTTTTCCTTGTCAAGGGAACTCGGCACGAGCATGATGTTCGCTGGCCGAGATCATGTCTCTCACCCTCCCCCTGGTCCGATCAAGGTGTGGGGAACAGGTTGCGCAAGGCATGCTGGTAGCCGGTTGTCCTTTCGGTTCAGAAGACCCAGCCCGTAGGAGCAAATTGCAGGAGGTAAATCTAATTGAAATTCACATTGAAAGTTATCGGTGACGTTTGTGTCCTGAAGCTAGAGGGAAAGTTCATGGGAGGCGGAGACAGTTTCTTTCTCCGGGAAAAGATCAAGAACGTCTTGAGCACTGGCATTCAGAAGATCTTGATCGATTTGGATGGAGTTCCTTACATCGATAGTACAGGGGTCGGTTTCCTCGTCGGCAGCCACACGACCATTTCCCAAGAGGGAGGATGGCTCAGACTGGTCAGAGTCAAGCCCAAGATTCTGGAAGTATTGAAAGTCATGAATCTCCTCAAGGTCTTTGATATCTATGAGGACGAGGAGATCGCTCTGAAGAGTTTCGAGGATAAGAAAACTGCCTCCGCCTCTACTTCGAAGAAGAAGAAAGCATCGAAAACTGTTAAAGAGGTCGAATCGTAGCTTGTTCGGCCATGATCCTTGTTGAATTCATTCCTGTGAGAGTTTGACGACTATTCCGGCAGTTTGATCCTTCCGAGTTGCTTAGGTTTTCCGAGCGGATTGTTGTTGGAAGAAATACCCTTTCTAACTGTGAGCACGAGTCTGTCTGAATCAGATGACCCGATGACGAAGGCAGAAAATGTATGAGGAGACCCCAGAACCACGATCAATTCCACCGACATTCCCGGCCGGGACTTGACTGCAGTATTCGACCATTATGGCTTTCGCTCTCGCTAGTGATGTCAACCCCGATGTTGCTGGCTCAATCCAAGCCGATCTTGATTTCGCCAGAGATCCAGTTTCAACGGAATCAAGGGTTCGGCATCACCGTGGGGAATGGGGCTGCCAAGGAGATGAACACACTCTCTGCAAATGAACGAGAGCGACTCATCGAGTTGCTTTTTGGTGTGAATGGCGCCCGAATTAATATCTTACGGAGTGAGATCTGGTGGACCGGCAAGCGGCTAGCTTTTACTTCCTACCTCTACCTCTCTGGTTTGATCTATGACTTCTCGGATGAGCAGAACGAAACTGCCCAATATTCCGTGGTTCGGGAGGCCCAGAAGCGAAACGAGATGATCATCTGTAATACCGTTTGGACCCCTCCCCCGCAATGGAAAGACAACAATTCTCCTGTACAGGGAGGGGAACTTCTGGCAAAAAGCTTTGAAAACTACGCGGACTACCTGTTTGGTTACATGACCTATTATAAAGGGATCCGAAACCTAGATATTCGGTTAATGGGCCTGCAAAACGCACCTGATCAAAAGTCGGCGATGCAAAGTTGCCTGTGGACACCAGCGGCGCTAAAGGATTTTGCCAAGCTTGTGGCGAGGCGGTTGAAGCAGGGGGGATTCTCTCCCCAATTTCTCCTCCCGGAAGTGGAATGGGAACATGCTTTGGACTATTTGAAGTCTTTTTGGGAAGACCCTGATGCACGTCCTCTGGTGTCGTACGTTGGTGTCCATTCCAACTTGGGTGCCAGCCCGGTTCGAAGTGCCGTTAAGGACTTCGTCCAAAGGAATAGTCTCAGGCTCTGGATATCTGAGTTTGCCATGCCGTCCGATCCTTCCATTCAGCCAATAGAGTCCGCTTTGGGATTGGCCGAGACAATGGTTCATGACCTCACTGAAGGAGACTGCAACGCCTGGGTGTACTGGGTTCCGGTGGCATCCCAAGGGTGGGCAGGACGGGAAGGCCTGATTGACAGACAAGGTAGCTCGTTCAAGCCAAACAAGAGATTCTGGTGTCTTAGCCAGTTCAGTCGATTTATCCCCAGGGATGCCGTTCGGATTTCCACCTCTACCTCGGAATTTCCAGTCGTGGCCTTTCGTACGCCAGAATACAAAGGGGTTGTGTTAGTGATCGTTAATCCGACGCGCCAGCAGGTGACTCAGGAAGTAGAAACTCGCGGGTGGACCATGGAAAGGGTTGCTGCCTACAGAACGTCTGAGAAGGAAGATGGATCGCAAATCGCCGTCACCGGTGAAAGTGGAGCCAAGCAGTCCTTTGTTCTTGAACCCCGGAGCGTGACTACAATTCTAGCCCAAATTCGGAGGACCGGGGCCAAGCAGTTCCCAGGTTGACGAACCCATTTCCAGAACTCCCCAAGGAGTGGCTGTTTATAGGTTGTATGGGTTCTTGCAGGCATTTCGCATGGTTAATACGCAAGAAGGGACTGGAGTTCGTACACTCTACTTGGTTTTGATCTACTTAATCTTCAGCCTGGACTCTTGCCGCTGGCAATCGGAATTAGCGACATTCTCAATCATCCGGCTTATCCAGAGTGCTACAACGCCAGCTTTTCCTTTAATTCTGGCATGAACCATTTCGTACTTCCACAGCATGATTTGGTCACATCAGGAAGATGAAATCCACTGAAGCGGGGGAAAATCAATCGGTTCCTCTTGGCTGTGACATGTCCAGCTGACAGGACCACTTTGTATCTTGATGGCATCTGTTTAGGAACCACTACTCGCGATTTCCGAGTCGTCTTGCTTGTCAGTTCCCTGTAGTTCCTCCCTGAGTCAAATTCTTTGAGTCAGTGCCCAAAAGACCACTCTTCAACGGACTACTCCCGCCTCTGGTTTTGGTATGAGCCGTGCTGTGAGTTCTATTGGTTAGTAATTGAGGCGGGGGAGTTCCCACTCGGGAGGATTCGAACATGTCCGAGCACTTATGGTTCTTCGTTTTGGTCATATTGACCATTTCTTTGACAGGATGTTCGGGACCGTCTAATGTCAGCTCAGATACGGGCGGCACTGCCGGCCAGTCGAGCAGTCAGGTTGAGAAGGCGATCCAAGAAACTGCGCCTGAAGAAACACTGGTTGCCGGAACCACGATTCGGGCTTCGCTGGAGCATGCTCTGAGCACAGACAGTACGGTACCTGGAGATACTTTCACAATGAAAGTAGTTGACCCAGTCAGAATCGGAGACAAAACCGTGATCCCAATTGGCAGCACCATTAAGGGAGTCGTGGTCGAGTCAGTGCGGTCCGGGCGTGTCAAGGGACTCGCACACATGACCCTCAGGTTTACCGAACTAACGCTTCCGAATGGGAAGCGCTTTCCGTTTCAGGCCGCGTCAGTATCTCGAGTGGCTCCAGCTACCAAGAAAAGAGATACCATGATGATTGGCGGCGGGGCCGGGGCGGGTGCTTTGATCGGAGCGATTGCCGGAGGCGGGAAGGGTGCTGCCATCGGGGCTTTAGCAGGGGGAGGTGCCGGCACGGGCCTGGTCTTGGTGACGCGTGGCAAGGAAACAGGCTTCGCATCGGGGACAACGATGAACCTCAAGCTTACCGAATCGTTGAAGGTCGGCTTGTCGTAAATGGGATGTGAGACACCTTATTTTGGTGTTCATGCCGAGTAAAGCGCTATCCAATACAGCATACATTGTTGGGCTTTGAAGGCTGGCAGCCGCCTAGTTGTGGACCGTGAAAGTGAGTGGATAACTGTAAACAACGAGCCACAAATCAATGGGGACGGTATACGCGACTGATATGAATACAGCCTGCCCTTCCCTCCGAACTTTGATCTTCTCCCTCTCCAAAGGGATCTCCAATTCCTGGGCTTTTGCCAAGACGGCCTCTTGTATATCTTGAACAGAGCCTGCTGAGCGGCCGGGCAATCCGTCGCTTCGCGGAAGGGATCCGACAGCCCCAAGAGTCGCGATCTCAACCGCAGCATCTTTCAGCTGGAAGTAACTGAAGTAAGGAGGAACAATCCGATAAAGCCCAAAGGCCAAGGTGCCCAGGACTAAGAGACTGAAGATACAACCCAGGCGCCCTTTGCCACATTGACTGAGAGATGTTTCGGGGGGCGACGTTCTCATGAGGCTCCTGCTGTTTCAAGAATGGATCGGGCTTTACGAGACAATTCTGTCAAAGGTAGGTCTTCCACTTTTCGAGTCGATCGGTCCACCCATTCCACTATTCCTGCAGCGTATTTCTTGCTACCAAAATTGATTCGTACAGGAATGCCGATCAAATCGGCATCCTTGAACTTCACCCCGGGCCGCTCGTCCCGATCATCCAACAATACTTCGACGTTCATGTCCTGCAATTCCTGGTAGGCTTGCTCGGCGCCATGAACCAAAGCCGAATCCTTAGTATTAAGCAAACAAATCAGGCATTGGAAGGGAGCAATCGAGAGCGGCCACTGGATGCCATCCACGTCATGGTAGAGTTCGATTGCTGCCGCCATGATCCGCTCTAAGCCGATGCCGTAGCTTCCCATCACGATGGGCACTTCCTTCCCCTCCGCATTCAAGACAGTTGCGCCCATGCTTTCTGAGTATTTGGTCCCCAACTTAAAAATGTGCCCGATTTCCAGCGCCTTATTGACAGCCAGGGGGCTGCCACACTCGATACAGGCCTCGCCTTGCTGTACGATCCGTAGGTCCATAAACTCGGCTTGATAGTCCCGGCCTGGGGTGACCCCGGTCAAATGGTAATCGTCGCGGTTGGCACCGCAGGTAAGGTTCTTCCTATTTGCCAGCGCAAGATCGGAAAGAATACGGATGCCGGATGTTCCCACCGGACCGAGCGAGCCTGCCGCAGCGCCCATGACGTTGCGGATTTCATCAGGATGGGCCGGCCGGACCTCGGAGCCTAGAGCCGCCCGAAGTTTGATTTCATTGAGTTGATGATCGCCGCGCAACAGTGCCAGGAACGGCTTCTGTTCGCACATGTAAATCATGGTCTTGATCTGATGGGTAGGAGGAATCTTCAAAAAGGCGCTTATTTCGTCGATGGTCTTCTGATTTGGAGTGTGCACGAGCTGAGGACGGGCGGGCCCTGCTTCATCCACAATGTTCTCCAAACGGGATCTTGCCTTTTCCAAATTGGCCGCATATCCGCAGCCGCAATAAGCGATCAGATCTTCACCCGCGTCCGTGACAACCATGAACTCCTGAGACTGTCGTCCACCCATCATGCCGCTATCAGCTTCGACTACGTGATACTTGAGCCCACATCTGTCATAAATGCGACGGTAGAGCTGGTAATGCTTTTGATAGCTCACGTCGAGCCCTTCCCAACTGACGTCGAAAGAATAGGAGTCCTTCATTGAGAATTGGCGCACTCGGAGTAACCCAGACTTTGGGCGAGGCTCGTCGCGGAACTTGGTTTGAATCTGGTACCAGACTTGGGGCAGCTGCCGATAGGAACGGACTTCATTTCGAACGATGGCTGTAAAGACCTCTTCGTGGGTCATCCCCAGGCACAAGTCCCGGTCGGACCTATCCTGCAGACGGAACATATTCTGCCCCATTAAATCCCAACGTCCACTCTCCTGCCAGAGCTCAGCCGGATGCAGGGCGGGGAGAAGGAACTCTTGGGCACCCATGCGGTCGAGTTCCTCACGGATGATCTTCGCAATCTTGTTCATTACTCGCTGGGCCAAAGGGAGAAAGGAATAGATCCCCGACGCCAACTGCCGAATATATCCGCCCCTCAAGAGAAGAATGTGGCTGGCAACTTCAGCTTCTGCCGGCGCCTCTCTCAAGGTGGGAATAAACATCTGACTCCAGCGCATGGGATCTCCTCGGAGAGAACGCTGACTGGTAAAAGCGGTAAAGTAGTGTATCTCGCTACAGCCGTCAAGCAAATTCTCACCAACTTCATCCGCCAAAACCCTTGCCAGACGCGGGAATAACAGTAGCTGAAGGGTGACAAAGCTATTGTGTTTAGGCCACTTCTCGAGTAGACTGAGAAAAGCTCAAACTGGAAGGAAATACCAATTCTCACTCATTCTAGCTAAAGGAAGACATCCGATGTCCTCTGTTCTCGACGCCACGACTGCAAAACCCCTGCGGGAAGTAGATCCGGAAATATTCCAGGCTATATCCGACGAGAAGCGGAGACAAGCTTCTCAGCTGGAATTGATTGCTTCAGAAAACTTCGTCAGCGAGGCAGTTCTCGAAGCCATGGGCAGCGTCTTTACCAATAAGTACGCGGAGGGCTATCCCGGCAGACGGTATTATGGAGGTTGCGAATTTACCGATGTCGCCGAGACCTTAGCCATTCAGCGGGCTCAACAGTTGTTTGGCGCAGACCATGTCAACGTCCAGCCTCATTCTGGAACCCAGGCTAATGTTGCGGTCTATATGACTGTGCTATCTCCTGGCGACACCATCTTCGGGATGAACCTTTCTCATGGGGGTCACCTCACTCACGGCCATCCACTAAATTTCTCAGGGAAGATGTACAAGGTCGTCCCTTATGGAGTACGGGAAGACACAGAAACGCTTAACTATGATGAACTGGAACGGCTAGCTCTAGAGCATAAGCCCAAATTGATCGTAGTGGGTGCCAGTGCTTACCCGCGAATTCTCGATTTTGAACGGATTGGAAAAATCGCCCGAGGCGCGGGCGCTTTGGTGATGGCTGATATTGCCCATATTGCCGGCATGGTCGCCGTGGGAGAGCATCCGAGCCCAGTTCCACATTGCGATTTCGTGACTACGACCACTCACAAGACTCTTCGGGGTCCGCGGGGCGGCATGGTGATGTGTAAGGCACCCTATGCAAAAGATCTGGATCGACTTGTGTTCCCGGGAACTCAAGGGGGTCCGCTGGTCCACATCATTGCGGCAAAGGCCGTATGCTTTCAGGAAGCATTGCAGCCGAATTACAGGATTTACATCCGCCAGGTACTGGCCAACGCCAAGGTGCTAGCGGCGGCCCTCATAGAAAGGAATTTTCGAATCGTCTCCGGTGGAACCGACAACCACCTGATGCTGGTGGACGTGTATTCCAAGGGCATCACCGGTAAAGACGCAGAGAAAGCGTTGGAGGCCTCAGGGATTACTGTCAACAAAAACACGATCCCGTTCGATAAGAACTCTCCCATGGTAACCAGTGGAATTAGGATCGGAACCCCTGCTTTGACTACGCGAGGGATGAAAGAAACGGAAATGAAGCAGATTGGTACCTGGATCGCAAACATTCTTGACGACATCCACAATCTCGAATTGCGTGAAGCTGTTCGCCAGCAGGTTCTGA
>DATKMG010000491.1:0-4748 GCA_035541995.1 Terriglobia bacterium | reverse complement strand
TGCACGGTCTCGAAGCTTCCAGTCTCGCAAATTCTCTCGGCTGGGAGATTCCCGAGCGGTTCAGTACTTTTCTCGAGGAGTACCACGCCCTTCGTGATTCAGTCGGGGTATTGGATGTTCCCAACGCAGCCATTCTGGAAGCGCGCGGTCGAGACAGGGTCCGGTTCCTACAAGGTATGCTTACCAATGATGTCAAATCCCTGCAGCCGGGCCGGGGATGTTACACCGCTTTGTTGACCCACCAAGGTCGGATTGTGGCTGACCTTCAGGTGTATTGCACCGAAGAATCTCTGCTCCTTGTCGCGAACCCCTCTCTCCGTCAGAAGTTGCTCCCGTCACTGAAGAAATACATTATCGCTGACCAGGTGCAACTGTCGGACCGTTCCGGTGATTTGGGAATTCTCTCACTCCAAGGCCCTGGTGCCGCTGGCTTGCTGGCGCAAATAGGTTCGATTGAGCCTCCCAATCAACAATACGATCATCTTGAAGTCTCAATGTTTGGGAGTCCGGTACGCCTCTGTAGGCACTCGCGAACTCAGCAGGGCGGCTATGACTTGATACTACCGTCTGAGAAACGGTCTGAACTACGGACGACCATTCTAACAGCCGGCGGTGGCGGGGCGGCATGGCCACTCGGCTGGGAAGCTTACAATACCAATCGTGTCGAGGCTGGGATTCCGCTTTATGGCTTGGACATGGACGAGACTCATCTTCCCTTGGAAGCCGGGCTACAACCAGCAATTAGCTTCACAAAGGGCTGTTATATGGGGCAGGAAATCGTAGCTCGGGCCACGTATCGCGGCCAGATTAATTGGCAACTTTCCGGCTTGCTTCTGCCCGACCTGATTCCCGTGACGGGCGGAACCAAGATCCTGAAAGATGGGAAGGAGATAGGCCGTATTACCTCGAGTGTCTACTCACCCGCTTTGAGCCGTGGCATTGCTCTCGGTTACCTCCGACGAGAATTCACGGAGCCGGGAGCCAACCTTTCCGTGGATCGTGGGGGAGAAGAGATCACCTGCGTGGTTGCCTCACTACCTTTTGTACGAGTATAAACACTCCAACCCTTCTACGGGAGATACAAACAATGACTCTATTTGGAAGACTATTCGGATCAGCGACGAAGAAACACGCCCCCCCGCAAGATGTAAAGGACGTCGGCCATCCTACAATGCCTGAGAGAACTGATGCCCCAATGGAAGCCGTCCGTGACGTGCCGGCCTCAGAGGCTGCTGAGATGGTCGAAAGCGGGAGGGTTCAGGTGCTGGATGTTCGATTCGAACATGAGTACCGACACCATCGTATCCCGGGAGCAAAGTTGGTCCCGCTTCCAGCCCTGTCAGACCACTACCAGGAAATGGATCCGGAAAGGCCCTGGTTGGTCGTATGTGAACATGGAATGCGTAGCTTTCAAGCCTGTAGTTATCTGAACAGCCTAGGGTTTAAGGAACTCTACAACTTGGTTGGCGGAATGAGTGCCTATCGGGGAAAACAAGAAGGAACTGGAATCAGCGTCCATTCGAACCGCTGAATTTTGATCCATGAGCGATTTTAAATTCTCCATTCCCTTGGAAGTCCGTTTTCGCGATCTCGATGCTTTCGGGCACGTGAATAATGCTGTCTATCTGACCTATTTCGAAATCGCTCGCTGTCGTTACTGGATCCAGATGTTTGGAATCCATTCGTTCGAGGAAATTGGTTTCCTGGTGGTTCGGACGGAATGTAATTACCGCTTGCCGGTTCGGTTTGGACAAACTGTTCGGGTAGCCGCCAGAATATCTGAACTCCGCAACTCAAGCTTTGTCTTCGAATATGAAGTGGCCGATGACGAAGATAAGGGGCGTTTGGTTGCGGATGGCAAATCGGTCCAGGTCTTTATAGATCCCAAGGTAGAGCAAAAGATAATGATCCCTCCTGAAATCCGCCTGCGAATCTCTGAATTTGAGGGCATCTCCTGAACACGGTACTTCGTTTGAGCTGCATATCCAACCCCAAAGTCACAAAGGGGGGGGCTGAGAAGGGTCTCTTGGAGTGGAGACGTGAGATGGGCTCGCCGAGCTGTCCTCTTGCATCAAACTTGGCGACGGTTCCGGCGAAAGCGCCTTACCTTTCAGGTTTTTTCCCTTTGAATGGCTTTCTCCCCCGCAATTCCTGGCAGGGAAAATTATTGGGCTTGTTCTTCGTGCCTTGGTGACGCGGTGGCGAGATTTCCGGTTTAAGCTTGGAGAAGCTGCTTCAGACTCTCAAGGAAGGGTGGGTGAGCTATCCCCTTTTCGGTGATAATCGCTGTGACGTAGCGAAAGGGTGTCACATCAAAGGCTGGGTTGGCCACCTCCACGCCCTCCGGTGCTATGGGGACTTGCTGAATGTGGGTCACTTCGTATTTTGGCCGTTGCTCGATCGGGATCTGGTCGCCTGACGACAAGCTCAGGTCGAGGGTTGAGGTCGGGGCTGCCACGTAGAAGGGGATTTTGTTTTCCTTCGCGAGAACCGCAACCGAGTAAGTTCCAATCTTGTTGGCTACGTCACCGTTGGCGGCAATCCGGTCAGCACCCACAATGACGCAATGAATCCTGCCGGATTGCATGAAGTATCCAGCCATGTTGTCAGTAATCAAGGTGACGGGTATTCCATCCTTTTGAAGTTCCCACGCAGTCAGTCGTGCCCCCTGTAAGAATGGCCGGGTTTCATCAGCAAAAACGTGTATTGCTTTCCCTTGCTCCACCGCCGCCCGAATCACACCCAATGCCGTTCCATAACCAGCTGTAGCCAGGGCGCCTGCGTTGCAGTGGGTGAGAATATTCGCCCCGGCTGGGATCAGACTGGCTCCGTGCTGTCCCATCTGCCGGTTGAGGGTGATATCTTCCTGTTGAATCTGGAGGGCCTCGGCCTCGAGAGTTTTCTGCAGCTCGGCAAGGGGGGAGTGTTTGAGATTCGTGTGGAAAGTCTTCTTCATTCGTTCGATGGCCCAAAAGAGATTGACAGCCGTCGGGCGCGTAGACGCCATCTTGTTGCAGATAATCCTGAAATTCGACTCAATCGTTTCCGGATCGCTTGCGGTGATGGATTTGACGCCAAGAGCCACGCCCATAGCCGCTGCAACCCCTATGGCCGGAGCGCCTCTCACTACCATGTCTTTGATGGCCTGGGCCACTTCTTCATAGGTGCGGAATAAGGGGTAGACCTCTTCGGCCGGCAACTTCCGCTGGTCGATCATCCGGATACCTTCGGCAGTCCACTTCAAGGTCTCAAACATAGGGATTTTGGCCCTCTCAAGAGCGGTAGCCCCTCATTTCCCAACAATCGTCAGTTTCCAATCGGTCTGACAATCAAAAGCCTCTCAAAAAACTCCGCGAATATAACACAACCTCGCCTGGATTCCTCTCGCGATTTCGGCGTGCCCTTCGCTATAATCTAGCTTTGGCCTAATCATCCTAATACTCGGAGAGGGAGAAGGAACAGAGTGTCCAACCGCCAGAACTTCGACGTGATTATCTTCGACCTTGATGGAACGCTGGTCGATTCTCGTGTGGATCTGGCCAATAGCGTGAATTACACTCGGACCCGACTGGGCCTGCCCCCTGTGTCAAATGAACTGGTTTACACCTACGTAGGGGATGGAGCATTTTTGTTGCTGCAACGCGCACTGGGACCCGAATTCGGGGAGACTGAAGTCCGGGAAGCCGTGAAGATATTTCTAGAAAACTACAGTCAGCATTTGCTTGACCATACCTTCCTATATCCGGGCGTGGAAGAGGTATTAGAACAATTGAAACATCTGGCTCTGACTGTGTTGACCAACAAACCTGTTGGGCCGTCGATCTCGATCTTGAAAGGGCTCGGTGTTCTGGAGAAGTTTAAGTTGGTCTACGGCGGCGACAGTTTCCCACAAAAGAAACCACACCCAGCCGGAATTCAAAAAATTCTGATTGAGACCGGGATACCCCCGCACAGAGCTCTGATGGTTGGTGATTCGCGAAATGACATCATGACCGGCCGGAATGCAGGGATCCCGACCTGTGGGGTGACTTACGGCCTTGCTCCCGACCAGCTAAAGGATCCTTTGCCTGATTACGTCATTGATGACATGAGAGAACTCCCCGGTTTAATCACTCGTTAATTCGTGTTGCCTTCCAGTCGGCAATCCGCTATCCACTTGCCTTGTCACTCTTCTGTGGACGTGGTAGCCTTGGTGCCACTTTTCAAGTGTGATGTGTATCTAAAGTCGAGAACGTGATTTAAGGAGAGTAGTCCGATTGGATGCCCCTATCCAGGTGAGAGGTTTAACCAAGAACTATGGGGAATTCCAGGCTGTCAAGGAGATCGATTTTGAAATTGGCGCTGGAGAGGTGTTCGGTCTCTTGGGACCTAATGGCGCCGGGAAGACCACAACCGTCGAGATCCTGGAAGGCTTGCGTCCCCGAACTGGAGGACAAGTTCTGGTTCTCGGTCTTGACCCAGGCCGGCAAAGCAAACTGCTGAAGAACAGAATCGGTGTCTGTCTCCAACAGACTAATCTCTCTCCCAAGTTGAAGGTCAAGGAAGCCTTAGAACTGTTTGGAAACCTCTATTCGCGCACTGTCGACGGCCGGCAGTTGCTTGAGCGATTACAGCTCTGGGACAAGCGAAACCAGTACTACGAGACTCTATCAGGTGGCCAAAAGCAGAGACTCGCCATGGCCCTGGCCTTACTTAATGACCCACAGGTCATCTTTCTGGATGAACCCTCGGCTGGACTGGATCCCCAG
>DATKMG010000490.1:0-6653 GCA_035541995.1 Terriglobia bacterium | reverse complement strand
AGGTGGCCGTGGTCTTGATCTCTCCTCTGGGAGGGCCGGAGCGGGTCTTGACGGAGTTGACTTCAGCCGGTACTTTTACAGTTCCGTACCTCTCCTGGTCTCCGGATGGCCGTGCCCTGGCAATGGTTGATCAGACAACTCCAGGAAGTAATTCCCACTTGGTCCTATACATGATGGATACCGGGGAAAAACAGGTTCTAACAAAGACGTCCCCGAATATTTTCCCCATGGACAGTTGTCCTGCCTTCTCGCCGGATGGCCATACTCTGGCCTTCCGCCGAATGGTTGCATGGGCCAGCGATCTCTACCTGTTGGACCTCTCGCCTGACCTTAAACCGGTTGGGGAACCTCGCCGTCTGACATTCCAGAGTTCATCTGGTTTGCGTTCAGGAGTGGCCTGGGTGCCGGATGGAAGTGCACTGGTATACTCAGCAGGGGGAAATCTCTGGAGAGTTGCAGCGTCCGGCACCAGCCAACCGCTGAAATTGTCTTCTGCTGGCCAGGATGCTTACGAGCCGGCCATTTCCCGCCGGGGTTTCCGCCTGGCCTACACTCACGCGATATCTGATGTCAACATCTGGCGCATTGAGATCTCTTCTCCCCAGGGAAAAGCTAATCCGCCGACCAAATTCATCGCTTCGACACGTTTCGACGCGTACGCGCAGTACTCTCCTGATGGAAAGAAGATTGCCTTCTGTTCGGACCGATCAGGCAGTTTGGAGATTTGGGTCTGTGATGCGGATGGAGCGAATGCCATCCCATTGACCCATTTTGGCAAGGGTTATGCAGAGCTTCCCCAATGGTCTCCTGATAGCCGCCGCTTGACTTTCTATTCGAATGTTGAAGGGCATACAGAAGTCTATGTCATCAATGCTAGTGGTGGAAATCCCCGACGCCTGACGTTCTCCTCCTTATCAGAGAATTCAAGCTGGTCGAGAGATGGGCGTTGGATTTACTTCAATGATTTGGAGGGCATGAAAAAAGTACCGCCTGAGGGAGGGCCGGTAGTACTTGTTAAGAAGCTTCCCCCTGGTTATGCCCCTATCGAGTCCGCAGACGGTAAATCGATCTTTTTCACTGATCGTGGAACTGACGCCTCAAACGAGGGCGTGTGGAGGATTCCGGTCGAAGGAGGAGAATCCGAGCAGGTTCTCGATGATGTTACATACTGGCTTTCATACCTTGTATGGGACGATGGAATTTACTTCGTCCCCCGGCCCGGTCCCGCTACAGGAGGCTATAGCCTCCGATTTTTCGAATTTGCCACGCGAAAAACAAAGACAATCGCGGTGCTCGGATGTCAGTTCCACTTTTGCCTCTCGGTCTCCCCGGACCGCCGCTGGGCACTGTACGACCAGATAGACCAGTCCGGCGGCGACCTGATGCTGGTGGAGAACTTTAAATAAGTGTCAGGTGCCCACCGATGCCATTTCCCTGTTTGCGCGCTTCATTTCTCTGGTAGTCGGTGTCGAGGCTCCCCAGCGACCTCTTGCCAAGGTGCATCTTCGCGGTGACGTTGCGAACGACGTTGGATGAGGAATGGGGCCATCCAGTTGTGCGCACTCTTCCTCCGTTACAGTCACAAACCTGTTCTTCTCAAGGCGCAGGTGAAACGACGCGTGCCGTTGTTCCCTCAAAATTCCAGCACCAGCATTTTTCCATCAGTCAGGAGTTTATCGCCGGTGGCATTACTGGCGTCCTTCGGGACATTAGGCCGGCTTACCAGGCCTAACGACTTGGCCTTAGTCGTGAAAAGCAGATCGTTACCGACTTTGCCCCGTTCCCGGTCAATCTGAGAATCGATTTTGTGGATGAAAGTCCTTTTTTCAGGGGAGAAATCTATTCCGATATCGTGAGTAGCTGCAGAGACCCATACAGCCTTTCCTTGGAAGGTTTCGGTTCGCTTCCAGAGTCGCAAGTGATGGCGCTTGGCGAAGGTGTTGTTTTGTTTCTCAAACACCAGGTCTGGTTTGTGCCCATCCAGTAGCAGCACCGAAACCGGCGCTTCCTTGTAGCCCCGATCTTCGGCAATGGCACGAACAGTCTCAATTTGAGATTGCTTATTCAGGGCTGCCGCCGTGCTCCACCCTGCTGTGTTAAATGCGGGTTCTAACTGTTCCTTGGATCCAAGGAACATCAGGTTGGTCAGATCAGAGGGCTCGGAAGTCGTTTCCGTTTGAGTACGAAAAGGAAGAGAATTTGCGAGCTGAATAAGGGCGGGATCTGAACTGTCTTGCTGGACCGGGTCATTCGCTGAGTTCGGTTTGCTATCCAGTTCGACCTTGCTGGTGAGTTTGAGTGTCATCTCCACTCCCGGAGCATAATTGATGTCCGGCTGAGTTTCCTTCATAAAGCCATGTTTTGCAGTTTCAAGAATGTCAGCCAGTCCCTGATATCTGTCCTTGAGCTTGTTTAGTGCGTCGTCAAGCCTTGAAGAAATGGTTTCCGACTGCACGATCCCGACAATTTGACCATTCTCGTCCACGCTCTCTCGCGCGTTGTCGATCCCGCTCAACCGGGCCTCCAGTTTCACTTTCTTTCCGCTGGCCTCGACCAGTTCGTTGAATTCCAATAACAGGAGCGCTCTATCCTCCGCGGATTTAGGTATGGTGACACTTTTAACGACCCCATTGACCAAGGCACCTGCCGGTACTACTACGTGGTTAGCTGCCCCCGCAGGGGCGATTACCACCGCTTCGACCCGGTCATTTACCTTGGAGCCATTGCTGGAGACAGCCGTTTTCAAGCGGATGTCCAACTCTTTTCCTGCATTTAACTCAAGTTTAGAGTCTCCTTGCAGTGGGTGCTGACAGGCGGTCAAGATCAAGAATGTCCCGAAGAATATCCACACCAAGTGAGAGAGAAGGGGCATATTTCGCATTTATATTCACCTCTTAATCGTCAAATATCCCTTCCAGACACTGACCACACCGTCGGACAAAGCATTCGCATTCAGTCACAATCTCTTTCACATTAATGTAACAGGATCAACGTCAATGTGCACTTTGCGCATGTCTATTCCCAGCCGCTCGGCCTCGGCTAAATACCCCTTCAAGATCGTGTTGAGATGGTTCCGGTTCTCGGACTTAATGATGATTTGGAACCGATGCTCGGACTTGATCCTGGCCAATGGAGCCAGGGTTGGCCCAAGGATGCGGGTTTCGTCGGAGACCACCGAACGGAGCAGTTTCGCTGCATGGTTAATCGCCTGGGCGGCAACGTCCAGACTCTTGTCCCGGGATTGAACTACTGCCAGACCAGAGAAGGGGGGGTAATGCATGAAGCGGCGAAACCTGGCTTCCTTTTCATAGAAGCCTTCATAATCATGCTGAAGCACATACTTAAGGCAGTAGTGTTCGGGGAAAAAAGTCTGAATCAAAACCTCTCCTGGAAGATCGCCTCGGCCGGCACGCCCGGACATTTGTGTCAGAAGGTGAAAGGTCCGCTCCGCACTTCGGAAGTCGGGGAAGGCAAGTGAATTGTCGGCAGACAGGATCCCCACCAAGGTTACATTGGGGAAGTCGTGCCCTTTTGAAATCATCTGGGTCCCGACCAGAATATCTACCTCATGCCGTTGAAAATTGCTGAGGATCTGGCTTCTGGCATTCTTTCTTTGGGCCGTATCCCGGTCCAGACGTGACAACCTGACGCCAGGGAACTTTTCAGTCAGCAATGCCTCGATTTTCTCAGTGCCTTCTCCCAAAAAGTAAAGGTACTCACTATTGCACGATGGACACTTGTTGGGAATCTTTTGTTGATAGCCGCAATAATGGCAAAGCAGTCGATTCCTCGATTTGTGATACGCGAGAGGAATGCTGCAATTCCGGCATTGGATGTTCTGGCCGCAACTCCGGCACAACATACAGGCGGAATATCCTCGTCGATTGAGCAGGATCAGAATTTGCTCTTTTCGTGCCAGCCGCTCCCGGATGGCCGTCTCAAGCTCGCTGGAAACAACGGACCGACCCGTAGAGGCAAATTCTGTCCTCATGTCGATCAATCGGATCTTCGGCATCGGGCGGTCCTGGACACGCGAAGCCAGGCGCAAATATTGATATTTTCCGTTTCGGGCATGGTAGAAGCTTTCGATTGCGGGAGTTGCTGAACCCAGAATCACCAGGGCGCCTGCCATTCTCCCTCTAACCAGTGCCAGATCGCGTGCGTTGTAACGCGGGCTTTCCTGTTGCTTGTAAGAATCGTCATGCTCTTCATCCACCACGATCAGACGCAGATTTGGGAGGGGAGCAAAGATGGCTGAACGGGTTCCGATAACGACCTTCGCCTCTCCTCTCCGAATTCGCCACCATTCATCATACCTCTCTCCCGCCCCCAGGGCGCTATGCAGAATAGCCACTGTCCGTCCCAGTCGTGCCCTAAACTCGCGAGCTACCCGTGGCGTCAAGCCAATTTCCGGCATCAGTACCAGGCTATCTTGCTGTTGAGCCAGTAGGGTTTCAATCAGGTTGAGATAAATCTCGGTCTTTCCGCTACCGGTAACCCCGTGGAGAAGGACCGGGGTGTAGCTTCGTTGCTCCAGGAGTCGGATCAATTCTCCTAGGGCTACACGCTGCTCCACTGTGGGTTCAAGACGGGAAACTGGAGCGTCTCCCACGCAACTGCCCAGAGGGTCACGAATAACTCTCTCGTTTGAGATCCGGACGATTCCTTTCTTCTCCAAAGAACGCAGAGTGGCAGCAGAGACACCTGAGCGGACCAGAAAGTCAGACAGAAGGACGGGCTGGGCAGCCTTTTCGAGTAATTGAACAACCGAAAGCTGCTTGGCCGTCAGCTTCTTTTTTTGGAGAACCTGTTGGCAATCCGACTGCAAGGACACAGTTAATTGGGTCTTGATGGGGGAGTATTTGGATTGGCCTTTGTGAAGAGTCGGAGGCAAGGCGGCTTTCAGCACTTCGCCTAAGGGAGCAAAGTAGTAGTCTGAAATCCATTTCGAGAGCTTAAAAAGCCCGGGGGAGATTAGGGTTTCTTCATCCAATATGAGGATAATCTCTTTAAGAGCGGAAGTCGGCGAGAATTCGGGAGGAAGTTCGAGTCGGGTCTCGACAACGAAGCCAGTAAGCTTACGATTCTGAAACGGCACTAACACCCGCTGGCCACTTTGAATTCTGTTGCAGAGGGCGGGTGGGCAACGATAGTAAAACCCGTGCCGCAAAGGGAGAGGGAGTACGACTTCAACATACATGCCCTTTTCTTAGCCCAATTCGGGAGATTTGTGAAGTGCTATTGCATTGAGGATTATCGATCGGGGATCGAAAATGGAGGATCGGGGATGGAAGATTGAGAATCCAGGGTGGTAATTGGGGATATCTGTTCACAGTATGTTAGGAGACTTCAGCCTGTCGATCATCGATACTCTAACCTCGGCCTTCGAGATTTAAAGTCTCACGGATCTTCTTCATATCCTCCCAAACTTCTCGTTTGGCTGATGGGTTTCGCAGCAGGTATGCTGGGTGATAGGTGACCATGAGTTGTGTGCCGCGATAATCCCTGAACCGCCCCCGGAGCGCTCCAATGGGAGCCTTTGTATTCAATAGGGTCTGAGCGGCGGCAGCTCCAAGACAGCAGATGACCTTGGGTTTAATAGCCTCTAACTGGCGAACCAGGAAAGAGGAACAGGCTGCAACCTCATCCTTTTCGGGGAAACGGTTGTTGGGGGGCCTGCACTTAACGACATTGCAGATATAGACTTCCTCGCGTTTCAGGTTGATGGACTCAATGATTTTAGTGAGCAACTGCCCGGCCCTGCCGACAAAGGGCAACCCTTGCATATCTTCATCCGCACCCGGTCCCTCCCCCACAAACACCAGTTGAGCGCTTGGATTTCCCGATCCGAAGACAATATGGGTTCGCGTAGGCCACAATTTACAGCGTCGACAGTCTCCAAGATCATCACGGATCTGCTCGAGACTCTCGTCACCTGCCGCCTGTTTTAGGTTCGTTTCGAACATGGAGGGAGTCTGCGGAATCTCTAGTGCATTGAGTGAGTCCTCTCTGACTACCTGCAAGGGTGCAGATGGAGGAGCACTCACCTGGTCAGTCAAGTGCAGGCTCTCCCAGTTATTTAGGACCGTGAGAACTTGTGGAGAAAGACTCTCGATGCCAATCTCCTGATAGTATTCCAGCCGGGCCTTTAATTCTTCAAGACAAAACCGTCTCGAATCTGGCATGAATCTCCATTTTCTCCTGGTCTATCTGCTGTTGGCCCCTGCGTTCATGCCCCCCAAGGCACATACTTGCCAGACGCTTGTATAGGAACAGAACATTCGTGCTCCCGAGAGGACTCACGAATGTCCATGATTCATCCTAAACACTGCGGCCTTCTCAAGGCAACAACTTGGTCCAAAATAGCATGGGCTACGTCAAGTTTTGTCAACTTCCCTAGCTTGATCTCCCGGCCGTCCCGAAATAGCAGTGTCACGATGTTCGTATCCACTTCAAAACCAGCCCCTGATTCAGTCACATCATTGACCACCAAGAGGTCGAGGTTCTTGGCCTCAAGTTTGGCCCGGGCGTTCTCCAACACCCTACTGGTTTCTGCCGCAAAGCCAACCAATATCCGAGTCTCCTTGATTCGTCCCAGTTCCGACAGAATATCGGGAGTGGGAACCAGTGTCAAAGTCAGTTCTGAACCGCCT
>DATKMG010000489.1:0-3990 GCA_035541995.1 Terriglobia bacterium | reverse complement strand
CAGGGCGGCGCTCGGTGGGACGCCGGTCCCGAGCTCCTGCCCCTCGCTGGCCCTGGGCTAGTTTCTTTCGCCCGTACCGGGCTCTGAGAGGAACCGGCGGCATCCTGCCGCCGGACTTCTCGAAAAATGTCCAATCTCCAGAACACCGCTTCGCGGTGACTGAAGACAATTGAACCTGAAGTTTGTTGAAAGTCCAGTGGCGCTTCCTATAGCCATATTCACTGAATCGCGTTGCGGTGGTGGGCGGTGAAGCTGAATTCGTTGAAACTCGAAGGGTCGTTGAGGCAACTGCCGGATAGGCTCTCGACTTTTCATCTCGCTGCAGACTATCAGAGAAGAATCGACTTTTCACGGAGGCCCTAGTTAGCGAACCGCTTCGCCGGATTACTCTGGTTACTGGTCCACAGTTCACAACAGGTACCAGAAGGGCATCTTGGGATGATCATGAGGGACTTTGCCAAATCAAACCTATTCCAGAATCGATGAGTGGATGGTACTACATGCCAGCAGGAGGATGGAAATGGGTAAAGGATACAGATCCTGGTTATGCCTAGTGGTGGTTTGTGCGGCCGTCGTCTTGCCGTCCGTTTTGCTAGCCGATGTCACCGGATCCATTCTGGGCACGGTGACTGATACGTCGTCTGCCATCATTCAAGGTGTTCGGGTCACAGCCACAAACCTGGACCTCAATCTAGTCAAGGAAGCGAGCACAAACGAATCCGGGCAGTACCGTTTCATGGCGCTTCCGGTAGGACGGTACAAGTTAGAAGCTTCATTTGCCGGTTTTCGAAACTTTGTCCAAACCGGGATTGTTCTTTCCGTCAATGACCAGCGCCGCGTTGACGTCGTTTTGCAGGTTGGCGAGGCCTTACAGGAGGTGAATGTGAGCGCCGAGGCGCTCCAGGTCGAATCCACCAACACCCAGTTGGGTGAAGTCATTGAACAGAAGAAGATCTTGGAACTGCCGCTCAACGGGCGGGGGTACGTTGAACTGCTCGGCCTGCAACCCGGCGTGGCGCCTGGCGGGCGTGATGAAGGCGCTGGAACTGTCTCGGTCAACGGCCAACGGGAAAACAGCAACGGCTTCCTGGTCAATGGAGGCGATGTGTCGGGCGTCGTGATTTTCGACGCCCAGATATCGCCTAATCTGGATGCGGTGCAGGAATTCCGGTTGATCACGAACAGCTTCGATGCCGAATACGGACGATTCAGCGGCGGGCTCATGAACACCGTGACCAAGAGTGGGACGAATTCCATTCATGGCACCGTTTTCGAATTCCTCCGCAATGATCACCTCGATGCCAGGGGATTCTTCGATGGCCCGGAGAAGGGGAGGCTGGCAAAGAACCAATTCGGCTATGCGGTCGGCGGGGCTGCGATCAAGGACAAGCTGTTCTGGTTCACGGATTACCAGGGCACCCGGCGAGTTGACGGCGGACAGGCCCGTGAAGTGCAGGTGCTGTCACAGGCGGAACGCCAGGGGAACGTCGGAGTAGCCAACCTGACGGGTGCGGTGAACGGTCCTTACTGGGCGAATGTGCTGTGGCAGCGGCTCGGGCGTCCAGTCCACGACGGACAGCCGTACGCTGAGGTTTTCCCGGACGGAATCATCCCGCAGTCGGCCTTCTCCTCCGCGGCGGTGGGAACCCTGCAGTTTATCCCGAACCCCAACAGAGGAGAGAACATCTATGCATCTGCTGCCGAGTCGGTCATCGACCGAGACGACATGGCAGGAAACCGCGTAGATTTTCTGAACAAGAAGACTGGGGATTGGTCGGTGTATTACTATTTTGACGGATCGAACGTCCTCGATCCTAAGGCCGGCGGCACTTTCCCGGGCTTTGCAGGAACCACCAAAGGGACAAGACAGCAGGCGACAGTCAGCAACACACGCATCTTCGGGCCCACGGCGGTCAACGAATTTCGCATGAACTACACCCGTATACCTATTAATGTCGTCCCAGAGAGCACAGCACCAAGTCTGGAGAGCATGGGTTTCATCACAGGTAATGACACACTCGGCATCAACAACTCGGGACCTGCGGGATATACAGGAGTCCCTTACATCGGCTTGAACAACTTCAGTTTTGGTTCGGTGTCCCCCGACATACAGGTTCAGAACACGTATCAGATCGGGGACAACTTCTCCAAAATCATGGGTCGCCACACCCTCAAATTCGGTGCAGGCCTGCGCTACTACCAGTTGAACCTCAGGGGTACCGGGGCTCCCTTCGGTGCTTTCCGCTTTGACGGAAGTGAAACCGGCTACGATGTGGCCGACTATCTGCTTGGGGCGCCTCTTGACTTTACTCAGGCCAGTACGCAGCTTCTCGATTCCCGGAGCAAGTACGGCTCGGCCTATGCTCAGGATTCGATCCAGGTCAGGTCCAACCTTACCCTGAACGTAGGGTTGCGCTGGGAATTCAGCCAGCCGTGGTATGACACCCAGGACAAGATTCAGACGATGATTCCTGGCCAGCAGTCCACCCAATACCCGACTGCGCCGAGAGGCTTGCTCTATCCTGGCGATGCTGGGATCGCGAGGACCCTGGCACCGACCCGGTACAACAACTTTGCATCCCGCCTGGGCATTGCCTGGTCACCCAAAAGTTCTGAAGGGATTTTGGGAAAGCTCTTCGGCGGACCCGGCAAGACCAGTGTTCGAATCGGTTCGGGCATGTTCTACACTGCCATTCAAGATGAGACGCTGTATTGGATTCTCGCAACACCGCCTTTTGGTGCATACTGGCTATCGCCAAGCTCGACCTTGTTCGAGGAACCTTACAGAACTAGGAGCAGCGGAGCGTCCCAGGGGCAGAAGTTCCCGTTCGTGATTCCGACGCCCGGCAGCCCCGAGGCCAAAAACTTCGATTTTTCTCGCTACTTGCCAATGTCCAACACCGTAGGGTACTGGAAGGACAACGCTCTCCCTTATGGGATTCATTACAACTTGACCATCCAGCGCCAGCTCACCAGTTCGATGGTGTTGAGTCTCGGATACGTTGGGACCCTGGGTCGCAAGCTGATCGCAATTGTCGAGAACAATCCGGGAGATCCCAAGCTCTGTCTGAGCTTGCGCGGAGCTGGAGTGATGCCAGGGACCGATGAGTGCGGCCAGAATGGGGAAGACTCAATTTATACGCGGCCGGACGGCACGCTGATTTATGGCACCCGCACTCGTTTTCCGGGTGGGGCACTTGCAACAGGTTACGACGAGGGGCTCTGGGCCAATTCATCCTACAACTCGCTTCAGGCCAGTCTGGAAAAACGCTCCGGTAATCTGTCTTTCCTGTTGGGCTACACACTCTCCAAGTCGATGGACAACGCCTCGTATTTCGCCAACCGTATGAACTACGAGAATTTTGCTGTCAGCAAGTCGCTCTCCAGCTTTGACAACACCCACAATTTCGTCGCCAGCTATACCTACACAGTCCCCTTCGACAGAACTTTTCCTTCGGCGCCCAAGCCTCTGGTTGCAGGGTGGGCCATCGCTGGCATCACACGATTCGCGACGGGAGCCCCAGTCCGTATCTTTAGTGGGGGAGATCGCTCCTTAAGGGGCACGTCGGGTCTGGAAAGGCCCGATTTTGTGGGTCCGCTCACCATTTCTGATAATCTGAGGAGCGACGACCATCGCTGGTTCAACAACGACGCTTTCACCGTTTCGTCACCCGAAGGGTTGTTCGGCAATGCCAACCAGCGCTTTTTTCACGGGCCGGGCATCAACAATTGGGATATGGGTATTCATAAAGACACGAAGATTCGGGAAAACCTGCGATTCCAATTCCGGGCCGAACTCTTTAACGCATTCAACCACGCACAATTCTATGCTCCGAACGGGCTCTACAATCCCAATCCGGGGAGCACGTTCGGGCGCGTTAGCTCCGCCCGGGCCCCGCGTATCGTGCAATTTGGTGTCAAGATCATCTTCTAACTCAGTTTGGCTTGGAGGATTGAACGGTTTCTTCTTGCTTCATTTCTGAGCCCAAG
>DATKMG010000488.1:0-3705 GCA_035541995.1 Terriglobia bacterium | reverse complement strand
CAGGGCGGCGCTCGGTGGGACGCCGGTCCCGAGCTCCTGCCCCTCGCTGGCCCTGGGCTAGTTTCTTTCGCCCGTACCGGGCTCTGAGAGGAACCGGCGGCATCCTGCCGCCGGACTTCTCGAAAAATGTCCAATCTCCAGCCTTGGCCTGAAAGGCCAAGATAGCTCGGCCCAGGGCATAGCGAGCGGTTCCCGGCGAGCGACGCCCTGGGTAAATGACCCCCATGAAACACCTCGAGCTCTGAAAGAGCGGATTAGCATACCGGCCTCATCAACCCAATGTCGAGGAGGAAGAGGGCTGCCTGTGAGCGCAAGAACCTCGAGGCTCAAGGTCTCTCTTTCGCCCTGTTCAGGGCTGGGGCATCTTAGGGGGACTTGGACCCAGGGCTGCGCGGTGGCTTTCAGCCCCCGCTGGCCGCTGGGCTGGATTATGTCGGCCTTTCAGGCCAGGACCTCGATACTCTCCTTCTGCACGTCACTCTTGATTGCAGCCGTCCTTCCCCTTCGGCGGCAGTTAAGATTCTAAACTTCGGTGTGATAGCGGAGCAGGGACCGGTTTGAAACCCCTGTATGTCAAACATTGGGCTTCGTATCTACGCTCGACTGGATCGCGAGCCCCGAGGAGGACTGTTCATTGACTTCTCCTGCAAGAAGGTGGAGATTATCTGCTGCTTGTTCGATCAGGGCAAAGTTTCTCGACATTCGTCATAGGTTTGACGGGGCTTACAGGTGCGCTAGTCGGTTCGCCCGTTCTGGATATCATCGGTTTGAATACGAAAGGATAGTAGGAAGTTCAATATGCAAAAAGAGACGCGCCGATCTTTCTTAAAGAAAGCCGGACTCACCACAGCTTTCGCTGGAGATCTTCTCAATCTTAACGTGCGGGCTGCGGGTGCAAATGAAAGAATCATCATTGGCGTGATGGGCGTGGGAGGGCGGGGTGGGTACCTGGCCAAAGCACTGGCCAAGCGCCGAGACGTCGAGGTTGCCTTCGTTTGTGATGTCGATACTCGAGTGTTCCCGGAGGCTGTCAAGGTTGTCGCGGATGGCCAGAGCAAAGAACCCAAGACCACCACAGACTTCAGAAAGATCCTGGATGATCGTAGTGTCGATGCTCTGTTCATCGCCACACCGGACCATTGGCATGCTCTGCCGACGATCATGGCATGTCAAGCGGGGAAAGATGTGTATGTCGAAAAGCCTGCCACTCACAACGTCTGGGAAGGCCGCAAGATGATCGAAGCGGCAAGGCAGTACCGGCGCATTGTTCAAATGGGGAACCAGACGCGGAGTGCCTCTTATGCTCAAGCCGGTATTGAATATGTCCGCTCTGGAAAACTCGGCGAGGTTCATTTAGTCCGAGTACTCAACATGAAAGAGAGGCCGAGTATCGGACACAAGAAGGACGAACCGGTGCCGCAAGGAGTCGACTACAACATGTGGCTGGGACCGGCCCCCAAGCGGCCATTCAACCCCAATCGATTTCATTACAATTGGCATTGGTTCTGGGACTATTCGGGTGGTGACATCGTCAATGACGGCGTGCACCAAATCGATCTGGCCCGGTGGCTGATAGGACAGGGCTATCCCAAGGCGGTTTCTTCCACGGGGATAAAATCCTTCGACGATGACCAGGAGACTCCTGATACCCAAACTGTCCAGTATTCATTCGAAGGGCTGACGATGGTCTTTGAACTGACGTTATGGACTCCTTATATCAGGAAGACCACGGATGAAGAAAGGAACTCCGACCAATTTCCGAATTGGCTGTTTAATTCGACACGCGTGGAGGTTTACGGAACCAAAGGATTGATGATGATGGGCCGACAAGGTGACGGGTGGCAAGTGTTCGGATCGGAGGGGAAGGAAATCGCGGCAGGCCAGGGGGGAGACCCTCTACCGGCACACCTGGACAATTTTTTCGCTTGTGTTAAGTCGCGGAAACGACCTAATTCAGATATTGAGGATGGGCACCAAAGCACCGTCCTGGCTCATCTTGGCAACATTTCCAGCCGGTTGGGAGGACGGCAGTTGGTCTATGATGGAAAGAGCGAACTCTTTGTGAACGATGAGGAAGCCAACCGATACCTTAAGCGGGCTGGCCGGTCGCCCTGGACGATTCCGGATGCAGTGTGAGTAGGATGAGGAGGATAACTGTGCGACGAATGGTGACCACCTGTTGTGCAACTGTGATGCTGTTGTTTGCTTATGCTGGGATCGGAGGTACAGGCGTGACGGCCGCTGAATCGCAACAGACAGAGGAGGCACCAGAGAAACCTTTGTCTCGCGAGCAGATTCTCTCCACCATGAATCGGGTCAACGATTGGCAAACTGCAAATCCCGTCATGTCTGCCGGAGACCGCAACTGGGAGCGAGCGACATGGTACACCGGAGTGATGTCGGCCTGGAAAGAGACACGGGATCGAAAATTCCTGGATCAAGCGCTGGACTGGGGGCGGCAGCATAGTTGGCAGGTCGGCACGGAACCGGGTGGTGCCAACCGGCTGTTTTGCGTCGAAACCTGGCTCGAATTGTATTTCGAGGAGAAGGACCGAAGGATGATCGAGCCAGCGATTCAGTGGCTCAACACGCCAGCTCCCAATTCGCCGGCCGGCACAAAGCGGTGGTACCTTGAGGCTTGGGGCGAGAATCACACCTATGTCGATTCCTTGTACGGCGCCCCAGCTCTCGCGATGCTGGCCAAGGCTACTGGAGAAAAGAAGTACCTGGAGATGATGCAGTCTTTTTTTGATGATGTTTCGGGCGAGCTGTTCGACAAGGAATCGGGCCTCTATTACCGCGACGGGCGCTTCATTGGCAAGAAAACGGCTAAGGGCAGAAAGATTCTCTGGTCAAGAGGGAACGGCTGGGTTTTTGGCGGCATCGCGCGAATTCTGGAGTACTTGCCGTTGGATTATTCCCACCGACCTGCATTTGTGCAGATCTTCCAGCGCATGGCCTCTGAACTGGTGAAGCGGCAAGGCACAGACGGCCTCTGGCGGCCGAACCTGGACGATCCGGACGCAGTCCCGACGCCAGAGACGAGTGGTACCGGTTTCTTCTGCTACGGGCTAGCCTGGGGAATTAATCACGGCATCCTGGACCCCTACGTATATCTGCCGGCCGTCATCAAGGCCTGGGCAGGGTTGAATCGAAACGTGAATCCCGAGGGGAAGGTTTTACGGGGGCAACCGGTAGACTTCGAGCCGAATGCCGTGAAGCAGGTCAGCACACACGAATACGTGACCGGGACCTTCCTCCTGGCGGGCAGCCAGTTGTACACGCTCCTGGCTGGAAAATAATCGGGTGATCGCAGGTTGAATTGATCTGCTCCCCGACGTAGCCACTAACAAAATCCTCCAACTCAACCAAATAATTTACTTGACATACGAATTTCTTACTAGTAAGATCTTCGTATATGAGTGGAGAGCTACCCAGGCCCACTGACGCCGAACTCGAAATCCTGACCGTGCTCTGGAGCATTGGGCCGGCTACTGTGCGCGATGTCTATCGCGTCATCGGGCAGAGGCGTCCGGCGCAATACAGTACGGTTTTGAAATTCCTGCAAATCATGACCGAAAAGGGTTTGGTACGCCGCGATGAGAAACAGCGCGCCCACATCTACGAAGCCGCTAAGCCGCGTGAATGGACCCAGCAGCAGCTCGCCGGGGACCTGTCCCTACCGAAAATTCCATCCAGCCCTTA
>DATKMG010000487.1:0-3952 GCA_035541995.1 Terriglobia bacterium | reverse complement strand
CAGGGCGGCGCTCGGTGGGACGCCGGTCCCGAGCTCCTGCCCGTCGCTGGCCCTGGGCTAGTTTCTTTCGCCCGTACCGGGCTCTGAGAGGAACCGGCGGCATCCTGCCGCCGGACTTCTCGAAAAATGTCCAATCTCCAGAGCCTGCGGAGCAGGCAGCCTCCGGAGTTGAGGTTTTATAACTGCACCCGAGGAAAGGTCCTGACTCCTTGGGAATTCATCACATTTGAGGTATCCTGAATACATCATCACCCTGGATACTAAATGGAATTGCGGGGAGCGAAGCTGGTCTCTCTCTGACTATTACAGGCGGACTGATATGGGAGTGCCGTGCGGTCTTGTCCACGCTACTACTGCGGATGAAGATAGTTTATCGAGGCCACCACGGTCGATGGAAAGGACATGGGTGGCCACGATAGATTTGTTTCCTGAATCAATTGTGGGCTTTTCAAAGAGTCAAAAGGTCCCCGGTCACCGCCCACAGAGCAGTAACCGTGGCTACCAATCTCGCATTTTCACAAAGGTAAGAAAGCAGGCCTGAAACAATTCATTTGAGCTCACGCAACAAATTGGCCCGGAGGTATTTCAAACATGCCTATCCCGACTGAACCGATTGGCAGTATTCCTCGTCCTAAAGCACTGATCGAGGGAACCCGCGATTTCGAGGCGGGCCGAATCTCTCGAAAGGTCCTGGATGCGCTCTCTTTGGAAGCCGTGAAGGAAACTCTGCGCCTCTTTGAAGCGACAGGCTCTCCGGTGATCACCGACGGTGAGCAAACCAAGCCCAGTTTTGCTACTTATCCCATTCACGGAACACAGAACCTTTCAGCTGACGGGGTCATTATTCCCTTTCAGGATGGTCACACGCGGCGGTTGCCCCGTCTTTCCGGGGGCCCCTTTCGCTACCAGATCTATGCAGTCCGCTACCTGGAGGAAGCACAAAAGCATACCCATCGCCCAATCAAGCAAGCAGTTGTTTCAGCATCAGCCCTGAGCCTGCTTTACCCCCAAAATGAGATACCCGGTTACTCCCGAGAGGTTTTCATGGAAGACTTGCTGAAAGAGCACGAAGCGGACATTCGCCGCTGTCTAAACAAAGGGGCAGACAGCGTACAAATCGATTTTACAGAGGGACGCCTTTCGGTGAAGCTTGACCCGTCTAAACAGCTTTTGAGGAGCTTTATTGAACTGAATAATCGGGTCCTGGGGAAGTTTACTGCAGAAGAGAGATTACGGATCGGCGTGCACACCTGTCCGGGCGGAGATCAAGATTCCACTCACAGTGCCGACGTCGATTATTCCGAGCTGCTCCCCGATTTGTTCCGGCTTAAAGTGGGTCGATTTTACATCCAATTGGCCAGCGAAAAAGACCGCAGGAGGGTCCTCAGCATCATCCGCCACCACATTCGTCCCGGGCTAAGAATTTTTGTGGGAGTGATCGATCCCATCAATCCCCGAATCGAAACTCCAGAAGAGGTCCGGGACCGGGTGCTTGAGGCAGCCGAATTTATTCCTCTCAAACAACTGGGGACCACTGATGACTGCGGGTTCTCACCCTTTGGAGATGACAGCTCGACGACGCGCGAGACGGCGTTTGAGAAGATTCGGATCCGCATTTTGGGAACCAGTCTGGCTGCCGAAAAACTCAACATCTGATCGCGGTCACTGCGCCCACCACCACAATTTGGAGCAAGTGAATTTTCAATTCAAAGGTCTTTATGAAGCCGATGAAAGGGTGACAGGAGGGCGTAACGTGTCGGATCAATGGAGGAAGGAATCCATGAACCACCTCAGCTCGAGAAGGCATTTTCTGAAAGCCACGGCCACTACGGGGGCATCGTTGGGATTGGGCAATTTATCTTTTTTGTCGGAATTGCCCACTGTTTCCTATGCCGATGCCCGACTCGATCCCAAGATCGTCCGGTTCCAACCTGAAATTGAACTGCTGGTGAAATTGCTGGAAGACACTCCGCGGGATCTATTGCTCGAGAAGGTGGCTGCCCGAATCAAAAACGGCTTGCAGTATCGAGAATTATTGGCAGCCTTACTATTGGCCGGCATACGTAATATTCAGCCCCGGCCAGTGGGGTTCAAATTTCATGCAGTGTTGGTGGTGAATTCCGCCCACTTGGCCAGTCTTGCCTCCCCCGATTCCGACCGCTGGTTGCCGATCTTTTGGGCCCTTGACTATTTCAAGGAGGCGCAGGCCCAAGACGTGCGTGAGGGAGATTGGACCATGGGATCGGTCAATGAATCGGCCCTGCCAGCGGCGTCGAAGGCCGGGCGGGCCTTTGCCGAAGCCATGGACAACTGGGACGAGACGGCTGCCGATGCCGCCGCGACAGGCCTGGTCCGTACTATGGACAGGCAAGAGGTGTTTGAGATTTTCTGTCGCTACGGGGCTCGCGATTTCCGAGACATCGGCCATAAGGCTATCTATATGGCCAATGGTTGGCGGACGCTACAAACTATTGGCTGGCAACATGCCGAGCCAGTGCTGCGTTCCCTGGCATATGCTTTCCTGTATCACGAAGGCGGCAATCCAGCCAGGCGCGATGCTGAGCCGGACCGTCCCTGGAAACACAACCGGGAATTGGCCTCGAAAATCCGTGACGGCTGGCAGCACGGTGAACCCAGCGTTGAAGGTACTGTCGGGCTGCTGAGATCCTTGCGCAATGATTCAAACGAAGAGGTTTGTGCGAATGTGGTGGGTCAGCTCAATCGCGGGATCGCTCCGCAATCGATCTGGGATGCCCTTTTCCAGGGGGCCGGGGAACTGCTTATGTGCCGGCCCGGCCTCGTGGCCTTGCACGCGGTTACTACCACCAATGCTCTTCACTTTGCTTATGAGACCAGCTCGGAAGATCAAACCCGGAAGCTCTTATTGCTTCAAAATGCAGCTTTTCTCACCCTGTTTCGCGGAAGTCCCGAGGATACAGGAGCAGTCAAGATCGACCTGTTTGAGCCATTACCCCTCAAAGCCCAGGGCACACACGCCATCGAAGAGATCTTTTCGGAAGTCAGTAACGATCGAATGACGGCGGCCCGTAAGATGCTAGGTTATCTGGAGAAAAATCCTCACCCCGAAAAGTTGATTGATGCCGCCCGTCAACTGGTATTCCTCAAAGGAAACGATTCACACGATTACAAATTTAGCTCGGCTGTTCTCGAGGACTATTACCACCTGTCCCCTAGATGGCGCGACCGTTACTTGGCCTCCAGCTGTTTCAATTTGCGGGGATCCGGCGAGCCGGAGAACAGGCTGGTCAAACGAACACGAGCGGCATTCCACGCTTGAAGTAAAGTCGAGCTGTCTGAGTCACTCAGGTAGATACGGAATGGCGAAGTAAATGCTCGGGCCACCTACGTTGACTATTTCACCTGCCAGCGCCTTACTTCTGGATCAGGGCAGTGAAGCACAGGCGCGTGCCATCGAACTCCGTCGACCACCATACCGGCATCAGGATGATCATTGGGGCACTCGCATCGGATCCACCATGATGGGACTTTTTGCTTCGGCACTGCCGGGTAATTGGCGCTGAAGCTTGTACCCTTTGTGTCGTTGGGAGGTTGTTGCGATCCTGCCTTCTTCTCCTCTGATTTGAGCTTCAGCAGCTCCCGAGTGATGTCATCGTTGGACAGGGGAAAGACTCCTCGATCCTGGGAGATTCCATTAACGTTTGATTGAGTCTTTCCCACAAGTTCAGGGGATTTAGCCTGGTCGGTCGGCTTCCCGGCAAAAGCTGTGATGTATGATCCCTCTGGAGATCTCCTGCAATTAACGGCCTGGATGAGGGCTGCATTGGAACCGGTTGCTAGGAAATCCTTCGTTGCCCTTCTGTCGCAATCAAGTGCTTGGACAAAGTCGGGATTGATTCCTGCTATGTCTGCCAACTTCCAAGAGCCTTCTACAGGACTTACAATCCCCATTCCTTCTACGACAGCGGCCGCT
>DATKMG010000486.1:0-3181 GCA_035541995.1 Terriglobia bacterium | reverse complement strand
CGCAGTCCCTGAACGAGACTCGTGGTTGAGGACTCACGGTTTGTACGATTCTACCAATCCATCCATTCGAGAATCAGGCTCAAGCAATCTGATCCGCTCGAAGCTTGCCCGACTGAGACACTCACGGATTTCCTCAAACGTATAGCAGTTTCCCCCGCTGGTGCCCGTTAGCATGTTGACTGCAAAGATAGCGGCCGGCCGCGGCGCAGTTCGATCAGGTTCCAGGATATGATCGCGAATGACGAGACGACCGCCCGGCAGCAAGGATTGAAAGACTCTTCGGAAGAAGGCTTCGTTTTGTTCCGGGCTGTTCTGATGAATGATCGCCGACACAAAGGCCAGGTCATGTCCGGCAGGCAATGCATCTACATAAAAGTCACCGGCAACGAAGGTCGTTCGATCAAGCATCCCTGCCTCGCGGAGTCGATCCTTCGCCATTTTCACCACCTCGGGGCGGTCAAACAAGGTGGCTTTCAACTCGGGTGAGATACGGAGAAACGCGATCGTATAAGTCCCCGAGGCCCCGCCAATATCCAGCAGCTTCCGCGCCTCTCCAGGATTGATCTTCGTTACGATCCGGTCTGCTTGTGGTGCCCCGATAGTATGCATGGCCCCGATGAACGAATGTAACCACTGCTCGGAAGCTTTCTCATCCACTCGGGAGCCGGCAACCAGGGCAGTGAGATTGGACCAGCGGGTCCAGAGATTCCCGGCATGGTGAATCATGGGGAGAACAGTCTTTGGGGTCTCTGCGGTCAGCCACTCTGCCGCCGAAGGCTCACAGGTGTACGCTCCGTCGTGTTTCTTCAGAAGCTCCATGGCCGCCAAGGCATCGAGCAGAATAGTCACAGCTCGCAGCTCGCCCCCCAGCCGGTTCGCAATTTCCGGAGCACTGAGCGGCGACTTTGCCAAGAGTGAAAACAAGTCGAGTTGGGCAGCAGTCAGCAATATGCGGCTTTCCATGAAGTTCCTGGCGAGAGTCAATATCCTTTCCTGGGTCCATTCTGCCATGGTTGCCTCCTTGTCTTTGCAGAGTTTACCACCCTTATCGATCCGGATGTACAATCTCCGTTACAGCAAGGCACAGCCGAAGGTGGTGCATCTGAACGGTGATTGGCTTCCTGAAAGGACGACAGATAGGCAGAGCTGTGCGGCAACTCTGTGCGCTTCTATATCCCGGGGACGCGTTCCCAATGGGACCAGGCACTTTTGTTTTTTTCTATTGCTTTCCCATAGAGCTCCCGTTACAATTATATTGCTTCCCAATAGGAGAGTTATGAATGACAAAACCGATGTGTGGCAGGGCACCCTTGCCCTGATGGCGCTGAAGACCCTGGAGGCCATGGGACCCCTTCATGGTTATGGGATAGCCCGACGCATTGAGCAAACAAGCGGCAACCTGCTTTCAGTCAATTATGGAACGATTTATCCTGCGCTTCTTAAACTCGAACAGGAAGGGTACATCACTTCGGAGTGGGGCCTGTCGAATAACAATCGCAGGGCCAAATACTATCGGCTGACGCGGGCGGGTCGGAAACAGGTTCAAAAAGAAGTTCAGGAGTGGGAGCAAACCACGGCGATCCTGGCGCGGTTCTTGTCTCCCGGGAAGGAAATTTCATGAGACAGCTGCGTGCCTGGGTTACACGCTTGGGCAGTTTGTTCCTTCGAAAGAGAAGGGAGCGAGAGTTGGCGGAGGAACTGGAGAGCCACCTTCAGATGCATATGGAGGACAATATCCGGCGAGGAATGACCCTGGAAGAGGCGCGCCGAGAGGCATTCATCAAACTGGGGGGGCTCGATCAGACCAAGGAAGAGTATCGTGATCGCCTTGGCGTCCCTTGGCTGGAACAGCTGGTTCAAGACATCCGCTACGGCTTGCGCATGCTCGGGAAAAATCCAGGTTTCACCGCGATGGCCGTGATGACGTTAGCCCTGGGAATCGGCGTCAATACCGCTATTTTCAGTGTCGTCAACGGATGGCTTCGCCCTTTGCCGGTGCGGGACCCTGAACAACTGACAGTATTGGCTGCTCAAGCAAAGGATGACTATGACTCCCTCGGGATTTACTATTTTTCTTATCCCGCCTTCAATGATTTCCGGCAACAGGGTGAGGCCTTCTCTGATCTATTCGCTTATTCGGTGGACGTTGGGGGACTTACTGACAACGGTCAAACGAGTCAATTCCTCTTCAGCTATGTCACTGGCAACTACTTTTCCGCTCTCGGCATTAATCCAGCGGCCGGGCGGTTTATCCTGCCCGGTGAGGGCGAGAGGCCAGGAACGGCCCCCATTGTTGTCCTCGGGTACTCCTGTTGGCAGAAGAAGTTCGGAGGAACTCCTGATGCCATTGGAAAACAGGTTCTTGTGGATGGGAAGCCCGTGACGATTGTAGGCGTTGCGCCCAAAGGGTTTCGGGGCATTTACTCATTCACGGAGATGGATGGCTATCTCCCGTTGGGCATGACCGCCGCAAACACACAATGGGCTGACCGCAATCAACGGTGGTTGACGGTGTTGGGGAGATTGAAGACGGGGCTGAGCCTCTCCCAGGCCCAGAGTTCGATCAATGTCATAAGCGAGCGCCTGGCAAAGCAATTCCCGGCCACAGACAAAGGCATCACCGTCCGTGTCTTACCCGAGAGACTGGCTCGACCTGTCCCGCAGGTCGCCGATATTTCCCTCGTTGTTTCGGGCTTGTTCCTGGCTCTGGCAACGCTGGTTTTGTTGCTTTCCTGTTTGAACGTGACGAATGTTCTTCTGGTGCGAGCCACGGCCCGCCAGGGCGAAATGGCCATCCGTGCGGCTCTCGGCTCCAGCCGCGGCCGGCTTATTCGCCAGATGTTTACAGAGAGCCTCCTTCTGGTGCTTCTCGGGACGGTGGCAGGGGTCATTCTGGGGAACTGGGCCAGCAGCTTGGTCAGCTCGATCCGCCTGGAAACGAACCTTCCCATCACCCTAGATTTTCGATTCGACTGGAGAGTCTTCTTGTACGCTCTGGCGGCTGCACTTTTTGCTGCGATTGCGGTCAGCGTCGGGCCGGTTCTCCGCATGTCCCGTGCCGAGTTGAATACGTTGATGCACAGAGGTGGGCGGAGCGATTCCGCTGGCACAGGCCGTCATCGAGTGCGCAATTTCCTGGTTGTGGCCCAGGTGGCCGGCTCGCTGGTCCTGTTAATTGCTG
>DATKMG010000485.1:0-21210 GCA_035541995.1 Terriglobia bacterium | reverse complement strand
AAGGAATGGCGAATGGCTAAGGTACTGGTGGTAGGTTTGAATCCGGCCTGGCAAATCACACTGGAATTCGCAAGCTTCCATTGGGGCCAGGTGAACCGCGCCGAAGTTCGGCACGAATTCGTGGCCGGGAAGGGCCAGAATGTGGCCAAAGTGCTCTCCCGCTTCGATCACGAGGCCTGGCTGCTCCAGGTGATCGGAGGCGCCAATGGGCAGAGGGTCGAGGAGGCACTTTGCAGGGAGGGGGTCCATCTGCTGAACGTACGCGTGGCGTTGGAAAGCCGGGTCTGCAGCACGATCATCGATAAGGCCACCGGGCAGGTTACAGAACTGGTAGAACCTTTCCTGGTCGGCCCTGAAGAGGACGCCATGCGAAGAGCCCTGGAACTCATTCCTTCGAAGCCAGACTCGTTTGATGCCGTTATTTACTGCGGCACGGTGCCTGATGGCATGAGTCCATCCCTTTATCTTGAGATCCAGCGGCGGGTCAACCCGGCCTTTTCCGTTCTCGATTCCTTCCGCGAAATCCCCCGGGAACTGCTGGGCACAGTCAGCTGTCTGAAAATCAATGTGCAGGAATTTGAAGAGTTGGACAAGTTAGATCCCGGCTGGGTAGACCGGCTTGACAGGAGACCGGCGATCCTCCTGACGGATGGGCCTCGCGCTGCCAGCCTGCTGGCAGATGAAGAGGGGAAGAGGCAGGAGTGGAGGTTTCATCTGCCCCGGCTCGAAAATCTTCAGAACCCGATTGGTGCCGGAGACACGGTGACAGCCGCCTTTGCCCATTATTTTCTTTCCGGCACGCCGCTGTCGGAGGCCTTTCGCCAGGCCCTGGCTGTGGGATCGGCGTCCTGCCTGACACTCATGCCGGGAGAGTATCGGGACGAGGATCGGAGAAGGATTCTTGAAGAGATCCGGACTAACTGACCTGCATTTCTCACCACAAAGACACTAAGGCACCAAGACAAGCCTGAAAGTATAGATTCACTTAAAGGGTGTTTAAAAAGCTGATCCGATTGCAAGCACTAAGGTAGGGCGCTTTTGCCGAAAGCGCCGTCTATGTTGACGCAGGAGGGCGGCTCGGCGAACCGCCCCTACCTCCTCGTGCAAAGAAGCCCTTTTTAAACACCCTCTTAGGCCGATCTGCGCCTTTTGTCGTTTCACCCATATGCAGTCTGGCCGTTCAACGGCTCTAGATGACATTACCGGCAAGTCCCTGCAGGCAGGGTTTATACAATGGCCTCTTTGTGTCTTGGTGACTTGGTGGTGAGATTTCTGGGCTAATTCCGGGTTCTGACAGAACTCCCAGGGGTCTCTCGCAGAAGAAATAGCCGGTAGCGTACCCGTGAAAGAATTCCGCATACTGTCATCTGCAATCCGTTATATGATCTCCCCGTCAATGCGGGCTTGCAACGTCCCCGTGCCACTATACATGGCTGAAGCCGCCAACAGTACTTTCTAACTGCGGAACAAACGTCAATGAAAATTATCCGTGCTATTCTCGTTTTGCTGGTTGCAGTTGCGGTCTTCGGGGGCCAGCCTGCCGGGAAGGCAAAGAAAAAGCTGCTGGTAATCGGCGAGGAAAAGGGCTACCGTCATGAATCCGTCTCCCACGCCATGGCGACGATCGAACGCCTGGGCCGCGAAACGGGCCTGTGGGACACCTGGATCCGCACCGACACCGAAGCCCTTACCAAGGTGAAGCTGGAATACAACGCCAAGAATCTGAACGATTTCGATGCCGTGGCGTTCTATACAGGTGGTAACCTCGAGATGAACGACCAGAAAAAGGCCGACTTTCTGTCCTTCGTTCGTGACGATGGGAAGGGATTCATCGGCATCCACAGCGCCACTATCACGTTTACAGACTGGCCGGAATACGGCGAGATGATTGGCGGCTACTACGACGAGCATCCGTGGGGCACGTTTAACGCGCCTGTCATCATCGAAGACCCCAAGTTCCCGGGGATGCAGCAGTTTCCGCAGTCGTTTGTCATCCGGGACGAAATCTATCAGATGCAGAACTACTCGCGCGATAAGCTCCGGGTGCTCATGCGCTTGGATCCCACCAAGCTCGACCTGACCAACAAAAACGTGCACCGTTCCGACCGCGACTTTGCGGTGACTTGGGCAAAGATGTACGGGAAAGGCCGTGTTTACTATACAACCCTCGGGCATGCTGAGGACGTATGGGACCGGACGGACGTGCAGAAGATGTTCACCGAAGCCATCAAGTGGATATTGGGAATCGTAGATGCAGACGTGACGCCGCGAACCCTATCTCCAGTTCACTAACGTTCGAATCAAGGATGATGCCGCACTGTTACTTGGCTCACATTAATAGCTCCAGCGGCATTTCGCCAGGTGACTTTATTGTGGACAGGATTCACTCGTGTCGCAATGCCTCAATAGGCTTCATCCTGGTTGCCCGGCGTGCGGGAATGTAGCATGCCAGGAGTGCTGTTGACCCCAAAAACATCGTCATAACTGAGAAGGTCAAGAGGTCAGTGGCTTTGATTCCGAACAGCAAGGTTGACAGTAGACGGGTCAGTGCAACGGCTCCCCCGAGCCCAACCGCAAGACCGGTGGCAATGAGCAAAATTCCCTTCCCGAGCACGAGCTTAAGCACATCAAATTCCTGCGCACCAAGTGCCATACGCACGCCGATGTCGCGGGTCGCCTGCATTACCGAATAAGACATGACACCATAGATGCCCAGAGTGGCGAGGGCAAGGGCAACGATGGCGAACACCCCGATCAACCAGGTCTGCGTGCGGGACTCCAACGTAGTCTCGGCGACAACTTCTTCCATTGTTTTCATTCCGGTAATAGGGAGATCTGAGTCCACTTCAGCTATGGCGTTTCTCACCGATAGGGCTAGACTCTTAGGTTCAGTGCCGGTTCGCAATGCCAGTGCCACACCCGGCATGGAACACTGCATGATGGGCACGTAGATCGTGGGCAGGCTGTTGTCGTTCAGGCTCCCGAACTTCACATCCTTAGTCACTCCGACAATCTCCCAGGCCTGCAGAGGTCCGAGTTCGGCCTTTCCACTGATCAGTTCCCTGATCAGCAAACGCTGACCCAGTGGTTTCTCCTCCGACAGAAATTGCCTCGCGAAGGTTTCGTTCACGATAGCAACGCGCGGTGCGTTCTCGTTATCGGCCTCCATAAACAGACGGCCTTGGCGCAGAGGTATGCCAAATGTCCCGAAATAGTCGCTGCTCACCATCTCAAACTGAGCTCCAGGCGCCTCCGAAGGCGGGACTTGGGCGTGGTTGGCAATCTGGAATAGTAATCCGAAACTTGAACCCTGCAACGGCAGGGTCATCGAAATACTCACACTCTGTACACCCGGCAATTTGCCGACCTTGTCGATGAGCCGGCGATAGAAGGATCGGACCTGGGGGGCCACAGGATATCTCTCAAAAGGCATGGACAAATGCATGGAGAGGAGGTGATCCGTACGGAATCCCGGGTTCACAGTCTGCAATGCAATCAGGGTTCGGGTCATCAGGCCAGCCGCTATAAGGACCACCAGTGACAGGGCAATTTCAGTGGTGACGAGCAGGTTTCGAAACCGAGTGCTGCCGGATCCCGAAGACGTTGCACGGGAAGCCTCTTTTAAAGAATCATGCAGATTCACCTTCGTTGCTCGCCAAGCAGGCGCCGCGCCAAAAAACAACCCCGTCACGATTGAGAGCAGGAGTGCGAACACCAGGACGCGCCAGTCCACGCTGATCTCAGCGATGCCTGCAACCAGGAATGGAGGTAAGAGAGCGCGAACCAGTCTCACGAGCCAGAAAGCAAGGCCCAGCCCAAGCAGTCCGCCTGCGGTGGCAAGCAGGAGGCTTTCGGTGAGTAACTGCTGCATGAGTCGCAGCCTTCCGGCGCCGAGCGACATCCGCAGCGCCAATTCCCGCCGCCGGACTACCCCTTTGGTTAAGAGCAGGTTCGCCACGTTTACGCACGCAATTAAAAGCACAAATCCGACCGCTCCGAACAATACCAGCACTCGATCGCGCTGTCCCTCCTGTACAACGGAGTTGCGGATGGGTTGGACGAAAGTACTCCAACCTTTGTTAGATAGTGGATAGTCCCGTTCGATATTTCGTGCAATGATTGCCATTTCGGCGCGCGCCTGCTTAAGCGACACACCCTGTCTAAGCCTCGCTAGGGGGACCAACCAGTGGAAGTCACGGGTCGCCCGGGCGCGATCTAAAGCAAGGGGCATCCACATATCAGGATTCCCAAAGAATCGGAAGCTGGCAGGCATGATGCCAATCACCATGCAGCTCTCTCCATCCACCGTAATGAACCTGCCGGCGATGTTTGGATCCCCACCAAACTTCCTTTGCCATAGCCCGTTGCTCAGTACGGTCACAGGAGTGGATCCCGGACGATCGTCGTTCGGCACAAAACCCCGGCCGATTGACGGTTTGGTTCCCAGCAGCCCGAAGAAATCCCATGAGACTCGCATTCCCTGCACCTGTTCCGGTTGATCTTTGCCCGAGAGATTGAAACTTCGGAAGACAGTCGCAACAAGGTTCTCGAAAATGCTATTTTGGTCTCGCCAGTCGAGGAAGTTTGCTGCCGAGACCGCATTGCGGTCCCTATTGGGCGGTTTTTCCCAGACCACAACCAGCCGGTCGGAATCCGGATATGGAAGAGGTCGAATAATTACGGAGTCGACAATACCAAACATTGCCGTGTTCGCGCCGATTCCAATGGCCAGTGTCAGGATCGTCATGGTGGTGAAACCGGGAATCTTCACCATCGTCCTCAGTCCGAATCGGATATCTAGAAGAATTGTCTCCATGGATCCGGCACTCACCGGCAATTTCCAGAAACCTCTTTTAGACTGGGTCACATCGGCTCGCTCTAGGCCCGAAAATCTGTCCAGCTCAGTCCTCTCAAGACAAGAATCTATAGGTTTTCAGGACAACTGGAGGAATCATTGCTGACACGAAAGTGATACTAACGAGGATCCCCGACCAGGACAAACGGGACCCAGTGCAGTGGTTGCGGATTTGCGGTTGTGGTGGTGTTCCCAAGCATTGAAAGTTGTGCTTGCTGCAGGGCTTCGGCTTTGGAGATGGAACCGCGGGCTAGCAGGTCATAGAACCGTACCGTCAGAGTTCTGGTGGCCGCATCATCCACGGGCATGAGGCTGGCGACAACGGCTGGCGCTCCTGCGCCCAGGAAAGCCGGCACTAGCCCCCAGGACGTTTCCCCTTGGGCAATCGGACCTATGCCCGTATTGCAGCCGGCAAGCCAAACCAGGCGAGCGTTTCCGAGCAGCCATTTGCTGACCCTCGAGGAGTCGACATAACCAGCCGTCTGTGTTGTGCCAAATACCAGCTTCGGATTTCCCAACGAGACCACGGCATGACCGGCAAAATGGATGATTGCCGCCCCCTGAACTCTCTGATCCAGGGATGATAGGTCTGCCGAGCCTACCCGTGTGGCTCTTCCTCCATAGATACGCGCAATATCTGCCAGCTCATCTGATGCGCCTGACAAGCTTGACGCCGCATCCAGAAGGAGGACGGCTTTGTTCTGCACGTCACTTCCTTTGTTAAGTGAAAGGCAGTATCTCAGGACACTCTGCGAAGGAGCATAGGCCAAGCGATATCTTTCAAGAAGGTAACGACCGCTTGAATCGCGCAAGCTGGCAAAGGGCAGGACATGCAATGGCCCATCCGGCACGACTATCAGTCCAGTTGTCCGCTCGGTATTAAATAGGTTGGCAACCGGGGTCACCAATTCGTCATAAAGATTGCGTGAAAGCTGGTAGAAAACCTTGTAGTCCTCGGCCCGCAAGCTCTCCAGATATTTCTGAACCTTCTGCTCCAGTTCGGTGTGAGACAAAGGAATGGAAACGCCCCGTACCCCCTCGGGTCCGGATACGAATGCTAGAAGTTCATCAGGAAGAGTAAAATACTCGACAGCGACGTAGCCCTCGGGCATCCTAATTGCACTGGTTGAGGCTGCGCTTGAACGATCAGGATTCAGACGACGGCCGTTTTCTTCCATGTACTCCCGGAGCGTCATGGATTTTGCCCGGTTCACATAAGCAAGAGCCTTGGGGAGATCCCTCTCCGAATGAAAGAGAAGCGCAACGATTTCCTGGTACGGGTCAAATCGCTGATTGAGAAATGCAACCCTGAGTTCGCGCGAGGATATACTCTGTCGCATCGTTTCAAGAACCTTTGTCGCACGTTCGAAGTATGCGAATGCATTCAGATTATCCCCGAACCGCTTTGAGAGGATCCCGGCCAGGGAATTGGCCTGCCACTCGATCTCGGGGAATTCTCCTGAAGCTGTCGCTGCCAGGCAGGCCCGTAGCTCATTCTGAGCGCGTTCATAATCCTTCATTTCCAGATAGACCTGCGCAAGGCCAAGCTGATTTTTGGCTTCTATCTCCCGCATTCCAGTGGCGGCGAGCTTTCGTCCCCTCCTAAAGCAATCTGCTGCAGTGGAGAGGTTTCCCATCCGTAAGGCCAAGCGGCCTTGTGTATGCAACAGATTGGCACGCCGTGCCTTAATTGCGGCTTCAATTTCCAAGCTGCCGTCCTGAACAAAGAAGTCCTGCCAGTGCATCGCTTCGACGTATACCTCTCGCGCGGCATCGAACCGGTCCATCCGCTCCAGAATGGTCCCCATGTTTTCAAGTGTGTTTACAACCACCGATTCGTCAGAGAGGCGGTAGCCCAATGAAAGAGCGGAGGAGTAAGCGTCCAGGCTGTCCCGAAACTGGTTTAAGCCAAGGTACAGCTCTCCTTGTGAACAGTAGGCAAATGCGGCCCAGGAATCGAGGTGAAACGATGCAGCAATACTCTGCATCCTCGAAATGCTGTCTCTGGCTTCGCCGAACCTGCTCTTGGCCAGGTACACCGCGGCAGCGGCACCTAATGCGCTAGCGATCAGGTCTTGGGCGCCGGATTGCTCGGCACACCGTAACATTTCACGGTACTCTTCGAGGGCCCTGTCAAAATCCGCCTGATTATAATAGAAGCAATTCCCGCGAAGATGGTGCAGATTGGTGAGCTGCCAGTGGTCATGTAGCTTCTCCAACTCCGCCTCTAACGGGCGGCTTGTGTCCAAGACGGACGACAGTTCGCCCTTCTTTTGGAAGTCGATCAACTCTTGGAGTTTCGTATCCAAGAGCCGCTTTGTTCTTCTCTGCGGGGGTGATAAGCCATCATAGAACTTCAGCAGTCTTTCGTGGCTTTTGTCGCCGGTGACTGTTCCATAGGCAGACCCGATCTTCTCGGCCGCCCACAGCAAATCCGACGCAGAAGCGGTTTCAATCTGGGCAGGGGAACCCTCAACTTCGAGGGCTTTCCTAAGCATCTTGCGCATTATTCCCGGCATCCGGTAGGGCATGGTGCGAGTCAGAAGATCAAGTTCATCGGCATTCCTAGCTATAACTGCGCGATCCACCTCCTGCTCGAAGGCGAAAGAATTGCTCAATTGAATCTTGGTTTGAATGGTTCTTAATTGTTTGGCCCATGAAGATGTCGCATCCTGAGACAGGTATTCTTCAATCTCGCGTGTTGCTTCCTTATGATGGCCGGCTTCGTAAAGGGTCAGACACTTGTTAAACCGTCCTTCCCGAGAAGATGGATTCTTTTTAAGGATCCGGTCCAGGTCGACGAGAGCCTGTTGGAGGCAAGAACTTCGCTTTATTGGATCCTTGGAAGCCAGCCCTTCTTCGTACAGTGCAACGCCATGTCCCAACAATGTCCGGGGGTCGTTGGGTGCGGAATCCACCGCCTTTTGGAATTCATTTACCGCCTTAGAGAATTGCGCCCTGCGGAGATAGATATACCCCAGACCCAGGTGGGCTTCCGTCATTTCCTCGCGTAGGGCTAGCGATTGTTGAAAGAGCTTCTCCGCATCACCCAATGAATCCTCGCTGGTTAAATCTCTCTGCACCGCCGCGGAATCAAATGGCAAATTGAGTCTCAATCCATTAGGGCTTTGAGGCGAATAGATTCCCTGCAATTGGGCGCGAGCTTCTTCATAAAAACTCTGCGATCGGTATATATCCCTCCAGTGCTCAAAACTCCATAAGGCCAAGCCCATGAAAGCGGTAGCGGCTGTGGCTGCCAGCGCCCATCTGTACCAGTTGTTCTTTAGGCGGGTTTTACCCTCGGTCTGGGATTCGTTCTGGGCTACCTCCTGGATTAGTGCAAGCGTCTCTTGAACTTCCTTCAGGGAGGTCGCTTGTGCCGGTTGGCCCATCTGCTCCGACTCCGGATGAAGCAGTTTAATCAGGTCTGCCAATTCATTCAGGCAGTGGGAACAGGTTGATATGTGGGCCTCAAGATTGGCGAGACTGCGATCTCCAGGTCCTCGAGTCAGGTAGCTGTAGAGATCCATGTCGCTCATGCACTGGCTTCTTGAGGGTTGCTCGGCTTTGGACAACGGTTTCATTGACCCACCTCCGGGTCTGGGCTGGCTGAAGTAGCCGCCCGGATTCGTTCCTTCAAACGATTGAGCACTTTTTCCACTCCCGCCTTGGAAAGGTTGATCCCCTTGCACTGTCGAATCTGATCCGCAGGCAGGTTGTGAACAAAATACAGCTGGAAGATCAGCCGATCACGTGCCGGAAAGGGTCCCGGCAGGAATTTCAATGTCTTGGCGCTGAGTTCAACCACCTCCCGGGCCAGAAGCCGGCGCTCGATTGCGCGAACGTCTGAGAACCCAGTCGGATTGAGGTTTTGCAGGTGAACAGTCACGAGGTGTTGCGTATCCCCACGATCGGAAGCACGTTTCAAGGCCCACTGGCTTCGCTGGCAATCCCTGACCACGGATCGAGTAATGACCGCCAGGTATGCCAGTAGATCCTCTTCCCTCTCGCCCGAAAATTGTTTCATGGCAGCACAATCATTTTTCACAAGCCGGACAATAACATTTTGGAACAAGTCACTTTCCTGGACCTCACCAATTGACATGCGGGAATCGGCATCCCCCCACGCCCGGCCCAAGCAACGGCGAATGAACACCTTGATCAAAGGAGTATAACGCCGTAAAAACTCCCCCCATAGCTCTCTATTCGTCGTATTTTCGGCACAACATGAGAACAATCGAATAGGATCGATACCCTCGAGAGATCCGATTTCTGAAGAATCTGGGGGGGAATCAGTTGGCATAAAATAAACTTAAGTCGCTCTGGCAGAATTAATTAGCCACGGGGCGAAGTGCTGGCTGCCCACACTGTGCAACCGCGAAAAAACATGCCCCCCCACTGCCAATCCGCTCCATGCACATGACCTACATACTCCGACCGAAAAATTTTGAGTAGGCGGATGCCCAGCACTTGCGTTCTTGTAGTTTGAATGCCTAAAAGGTTGTTCCTTAAAGGGACAACCTATCTTGGAGGCGGCCCGAGTGCCCACCCTTGAAACTGCCCCGCTTGGCGAGACTCTCGGAGCTAATGCGCCCTCCATTCTACTTCCATTCAGTTCAGACTTCAACCGTCGGGGAAGAATCTGAAAAATCAACAAACTTTAACAAAATTCCACAAGGAGCCAAAGATGAAAAGATCTGTCCTGTTGTTAGCGTCGGTGATGCTGGTCGTATGCCTTTTACCGCTAGTTTTTTTCGCAAAACCAATTCAACCACCCCCGTGTTGCAATGGCTGGATTGGAACGGCGCCTGACAATCAAGTCCTATTGAATAAGCATGTTAATTCAAGTATTGACTCTTTCCAATCGGTAAAATCTATTCAACCGCCACCGTGCTGCAATGGCTGGATTGGAACGACGCCAGAAACTCAAGTCATATCGAATCAGCATTTTAATCCAATAATTAACTCTTTCCAATCGGTAAAATCCATTCAACCGCCACCATGCTGCAATGGCTGGATTGGAACGACGCCTGAAGCTCAAGTTACATCGAATCAGCATGTTTCTTCAATCACTAACTCATTCGCAAAGGAGTTGCCAGCTGTAGTTAATCACCGATAAGTTAGTGATCGAAAGGTTGACTTCCGCATACCCGCTTTCAGGATGACTCGACCAGATTTGAACTGAGCAATTCGCTAAGAATAAGAACTATCATAAGTATCATACATATATACCAAATAGGTCAGAGGCCGATAATGGATCTCATTGAGCATTCTCATTGCAGGCAACTACTATTTGACCTGATCTGTTATGAAATCAGAGCCGGGAGAGTCGGTCCGGAAATAATGCAGATTTTCGACGAACACCTGGCTCAATGCACTTTGTGTCGAGGACAGGCCTTTGACTTTTTTCAAACGCTGGAAGCGGTTTCCCACCAATAATTTTGCAACACCGATTTCCACCTGACCCCGTGGCCCGGTTCATAGCGGGGCCTCTGGAGGAATGGACTCCCGTTGGTACTTGATCATAGTCAATTCCCAGCCCAGGTGGGTGTGGACAACCCGGACGTCATCCATCAGGGCTTGGAGGAGGCTTAGATTCCAAGTCTTGGCTGAAGGCTTGCCGAGAGTCTGTTCCTTCCCTGCCGGCAAATCGACCCTGAGTTGAGTGATAAGGCAGTTCTGGCCTGCCTTATACTGTAGATGGATCTTGGCCTTGGGCGATCCAGCTGTCTCTTTTGCATTGATGCAAGCCTCCATGACGGCTGTACGAACCTGACCTTTTGCTTTTTCTTCGAAGTCAATAATTTCAGAGACTTGTTCCAGGGCCCTCATAGCTACTAATTCGGAATCTGGGCTGCAAGGGATGGTCAATTCGTACGAAGTCAAGTCAGAAGACAAAATGTGCTCTTCATTCTTGAGAGGAGCGGGGAGAATCTGACTCTCAAGTAGTGCAAACTGAAGTGGGCTCGAGGTCATGATTCCTTTGTCGTGAGCAAAGCTCATGGCTGCCCGGTTAAAGCGGGATTCGGCTACCAGCCACAAGTGGACACGTTCCAGTCGGGTTTCCTTGACCAGTCGCTGGCTCTGAATAAAGAAGTCCTGGATTTCGTTCAGACCCACGGGGTCTCGACCCAGACAATATGCGGCGACCCAAGTGGTGTCAGTGCCATCGACGTAGTGTCCGTCTTCAAACCCGAGGGCGGTCAGCAGTGTCCATGAGTAATGCGCATCGGTTGAGGGTTTCACTCTCTGGTGGTTGACAGACAGAATCTCAGGCAGAAGGATTTGCTCTTGGCTGGCGAGAAAAGGCCCTAATTTTTCCGGTTCCTGGTTTTGTTCGACAGAGGCGAGCTGATCAAAATCGAGCAGGCACGATGGGATCAACTGACAATTCATCAGGCCGAGTAGACGCTCGAGGCGTTCCAGCCGGTCTGATTCCTCTCGGAACTGGAGGCCTTCATGAAGATGTATGAGCAGGTCGGCAGTGGTTCGATAGGTGGCCTGAGTTCGTGGAAGCCCATGCAGGGTGTGCTGGACATTCCACTCGATCCAATCTGCCAGAACCTTATCTTCAATAGGCCTCACGGAACCCATCGAAGTTTCAATTAGATGGACTTCCTCCAACGCATTTAGAACCCGAACCGGGTCCCATCCCTCGCGAGGTGACTCCCTTCGAAAGTACTCGAGGACTGAGGCGTCCATGTGAAGACGAGAAGAGGCATGCAAGAGTTCCAGAGCCTTGATCCGTTCCAGGGAATTCAATTTGGCGGAGTTGAACAACCCGTTGAAGTAGAGGTGGAGCGAACCTTCGGTCAATTCCGCCACATAGACTTCAGCGAATTTCCGTAACGATTGCAGATGAGCCTGGTTTCGACGGGCTCCCTGAACAATCGCCCGAATGTAAAAGGGCTTATGCTCAAGCTGTTCGATAATCGGCACACTCAAATCCTTCTCGAATGCCACTCCGAAGTGATTACACAGACCCTCAAGTACCCGGCGAGCTCCCTGCACATCCAACGGTTTCAAGGGGTAGACCTCGGCACTACCCGGGAACTCGGCGGCCTTAAAAAGGTCGTGAAGAACTTGCATGGATGGGATCGAGAGAAGGTAAGGAGCTTGGCGGGATTGTAAAGTGTTCAGGAAGCTCTGAGTCAAGAGGGCTAGTTCCTCTTCTGATTTGAGGGAGGCCATATGGTGGAAGTCGTCCACAATCACAAAGGCGCAATACCCTCCACGGACAGAAGCAGTGACAGGAAAATGAAGCGCTAGCTTTGCCAGAACCTGGAGATCCTTCTTCTGTGCACCGGCATGAAAATGGTCCACCAGTTCGACGAGCCAGGGCCGGCGGCTTTCATAGGCTAATTGAAAGACTGTGTTGGGATTCAGTCCTTCGGCAGCCATTAGCTCCGGCTCCCGTTTCAAAAATGCCAAGAGCTGAATCACGCTGTTAAGGAAGTACTCCCGGCAGAAAACCTCCGCCGAGGCCAAGGACTTTGGAATCGAGTGATAAAAGGGAATCACAGTAGACTGCTCAAGGAAGAGTCGGTTATAGACTCGCTTGAGAATCTCCGTCTTTCCAGACTTGCGAGGACCGCTGAGGAATTGGCTGGGGGTCAAGCCCCTACTCACATCCAGGCCGGAATGAAATAGACTCAGGATGTCAATTCCCCGGGAAAAGAACTCCTCTTCCGGCAAAGTATTCAAAACCTGGTGGAGCCTAGAAGAGGAAAGGGAATGATTCTGTACTCGTGCTCTTAAGATTTCGACCGGGGACGTTTCTTGTCTCTGTTGGCCTGCTTGTTCTGACTCAGGATGAAGCAGCTTAATCAGTTCTGCCAGTTCATCCAGGCAGTGCGAGCAGGTCGATATGTGGGCTTCAAGATTGGCCAGACTGCGGTCTCCTGGTGCTCGAGCCAGGTAACTGTAGAGATCGATGTCGCTCATGCACTGGCTCTTTGAGAGTTGCTCGGCTTTGGAGGACGGTTTCATTGACCCACCTCCGCGTCTCGACCTGCGGGTTGAACCGCCCGGATTCGTTCCTTTAAACGATTGAGCACTTTTTCCACTCCCGCCTTGGAAAGGTTGATCCCCTTGCACTGCCGAATCTGGTCCGCAGACAGATTGTGAAGGAAATACAGTTGGAAGATCAGCCGGTCGCGTGCCAAATAGGGTCCCGGCAAGAACTGCAGTGTCTTCGCACTGAGTTCAACCACCTCCCGGGCCGGAAGCCAGCGCTCGATTGCGCGAACGTCTGAGAACTCCGTCGGATTCAGGCTTTGCAGGTGAGCCGTCACCAGATGTTGCGTATCCGCACGATCCGAAGCACGCTTCAAGGCCCACTGGCTGCGCTGACAATCCTTGACCACGGATCGAGTAATAACCGCCAGGTATGCCAGGAGATCCTCTTCCTTTTCGCCCGAAAATTGTTTCATAGCGGCACAGTCATCTTTCACAAGGCGGACGATGACATTTTGGAACAAGTCGCTTTCCTGGACCTCGCCGACAGACATGCGGGAATCAGCATCTCCAGCCGGCCCGTCCAGGCAACGGCGAATGAACACCTTAATAGAAGGACTATATCGCCGCAACAACTCTCCCCACAGCTCTTTGTTGGCGGTGTTCTCGGCACACAACGAGAACAATCGAATAGGATCGATGCCCTCGAGATGCCCGGCACCTGGCGAATTTGCGGGGAGATCAGGCGGCATAAAATTAAATTAAGGTCACTCTGGCCGACCTAAATACTCAAGGGCCGGAATGCCCGCTACCCAGATTGTGCAACCTCGGAAAAAATAACGAGACCCTGCTTGCCCATCCACTCCTTGCAAAGAACCAACATACACCAGCAGAATAATTTCGAGTAGGCTGATGCTCAGCTTTTGCGTACTTATAGTGTGAAGGCTCTAAAAAGGCTTTTCCTGCAGCAGGCGCCCGAATCGCGGAGGCGGCCCTAGTTTGCACGCATGGAGTAACTCCGCCTTGAGAAATACTCGGAGTTACCACACGACGTCATTCTACATCCGTTCCGTTTAGACTTCAACCGTCAGAAAAGGGGAGATGTCAAGCGGTTTGTGACGAAATCCTAGAGGGTGCATTTTCCCCACTCCTGATTTAACCGGTTAAAGATCGTAAAAGTAATTTAGTCCATACTTTGCATTCTCAGGCGAGTCCTTTTCTGAATCCAACTGAGTGTTCCCGCTAAAGACGTCCTGGAGGAAATCTATCTCGCCGGAGGAAGTGTTATCCACTCAGTTTCCATTATGAGGGGCTACTTTTGCAGCATAGTTTGCTATTCCCAAACGAGCAGCTCTGACGCTCACATCCCCCTGCGCATCCTCAGTGCCAGGTCCATCGAGTAAGCTGGTGTCTTTAATACGAATTTTGCGCCCACGTGCGTGCGGGTCTCCGTGTGTTTGACGGCTCCTGTGGCAGGATCGATCCACTCCAGTCGATACGTCCCGGCAGGAATCGTGTTCAGGGTAACCTCATCCTGATACTCGCCCGGCGTGCCTACCCAGAAACAATGATTCTTAAGCTGGCCGTGGAAAATGTAAAATGCATACTGTTGGCCATTTTCCGCCATGGCGCTGGAGACAGTCCCGGAGGGCGAGGTGTAATCAGTGAGCCGCCTCATGCGGACATAATCGAAGCTGTCGAGGAATTCCCGCAAGATTTTCTTCTGCGGAACGATCCCGGTGTGTGTATCGCTTCCCCCGGTCTCCTGCCCGTGGTAATACTCCCCGTTCAGATTGATGTGGCCGGCGCCGCCTCCCACCATGAACTCCCAAGTCTCCATGCGAACGCTGTTCACGTCCTTGTAGCCATTGTCGATGTCTAACGCGTTGTACCAGGCTGTTTCAACCACGACGATGGGTTTGTTCCAGACATAGTCCCCGGTGAGCGCTTCTTCTGCGTAGGTGATGTACTCGGTCGGCAACCATTCGTTCCAGCTTTCGCTGGAAAGTGTAGGCGCTGAGGCGCCGCGAACCGTCTGGCCCAGAAGATGCTTCTTCGGAAGCTCCCTCTCTGCACTAAGGAACGCGTCCTTCAGCGCGACAATCCAGGGCACCACCTGGGCGCCGGGCTTTGTCCACAGTTCGGGTTCATCGCAGATGTCAAAGATCACATTGTCGTAACCGTTCAACTCCCGAGTGATCTTGGCGATGTAGGCCTTCTGCCTTTCCATGACGTCGGCATTGCGGGGATCGGCGCTGCTGAACAGCCAAAAATCTTTCCCTTCGTACTGCCCGACATTCTGGATGTTGTTGCCATGGTAAAGGGCGACTACGGGCCAACTGACTTCATACATCTGATTAAAGAACGCGACCTCGACGATGATATCCTTCTGCCGCGCTAATTCCACGAAAGCCTTCAGCCGAGCGAAATATTCAGGATTCCATTTGTCAAGATCATACCTGTAAGACGGTTGTCCCGGTTCGGCAAGAGTGGGATTTGCCCCGGTCTGCTTGGATTTCGCCCAGGGAAGAATCTGATGGCCTGGGAGAGGTCCCAGAGGATTTCCCTTGATGAACTCATCGGGCGTTTCAAAGTATCCGCCCGGATAGATTCGGGTCAGGTTCATACCGTTGTCACCAAGATATTTCAGGAATTTTGCATAGTCAAAATCCCTGTCGATTACCGCTCCGTAATGATGATCGGAAGTGATCAGAAGTATCGGCTTGCCTTTATACATGAAGTAGTGGGGATTGGCAGGACACACGCTTATGGGTTGGGCATAAGTTGCCGTGGAACCCACGGCTAACAGCAGGGCAGCATCCAGCGCGTGACTAATCAGCGCGCCCTTAATGGTCCGCTTCTTTATAGAGCCTAAAGTCGCATTTCGAACTAACATGTTCATCCTTCCTATGTATGAAGATGATTCGCTTCGGTAAGGCCTTACATTACCCACTTTGCTATGCAATCGGAATCACATTGTCAGGACCTTTCCCGAACTCTTATATTCCGCTTCAATTCAGCTGTCAATCGATTCCATCCTAACGACCCAATTCATGAGTTGTCGATAACTTAGAGCGCGTCAATAGCCCTTGGGCGTGGCGCATCAATCAGTGGTTAATAGGGAATTGGAACTTGCTTATGTGCTAGGATTTGAGATTCACTTACGGTTTACCCGGATTTACTACTGCTCCTGTTCTTGCCATGTTCATGTTTTGAGGTCTTGGAAAGCCGCCTGAAAACACTCGATGCGGATACACTAAAGGAGAATTTACTATGCCGAAGCCGCTGTGGGTTCTTATGCTGCTGTGTTCAGTTGCTATAGGATATGCGGAGCCGATCCGCCAGCATCCCGACAATCCTCACTACTATCTTTTCCGAGGCCGGCCTACGGTTCTAATCACTTCCGCAGAACACTATGGCGCTGTGATGAACCGGGCCTTCGACTACAATGCTTACCTCGACGCACTGAAAGCTCATGGGCTGAACTACACGCGCATTTATCCTGCGGCGTTTGTTGAGCCGGAAGGCGCCTTTAAGCTCGAAAACACACTGGCTCCGAAGTCCGAGAACCTGATCCAGCCCTGGCCCCGCAGTCAATCTCCGGGTTATCGTTCAGGCGGAAATCGTTTCGACCTGGATCAATGGAATCCCGAATATTTCCGGCGGCTTAAAAACTTCCTGGCGCAGGCCGACGCGCGCGGTATCGTGGTCGAAGTCTGTTTCTTCAACGCGCAAAACAAAGGAAGCTGGCCCATGTCGCCCTTGAACTGGAAAAACAATATCCAGAAAGAGGAGCATATAGACGACAACAACGAGGTCCAAACGCTTGCACATCCGGACTTGTTGCGGCGTCAGGAGGAGTTTGTCCGCCGGATTGTTCAGGAAGTGAATCCCTTCGACAATGCAATCCTCGAGATCTGCGACGAGCCCTCGGTCTACGGCACGCCGCAGGCCAAAGCCGGCCCGTGGATCGGGCACCTGGTGGAAGTGATCAAGCAAACCGAGAATGCGCTCCCGCAGAAACATCTGCTTGGGCAGCAGGTCATGGGGCCCATCGGAGGACCGATCGATTTCTCGGCACATCCGGATGTCAGCGTGATCGTGACGCAGTACATTTGGCAAACGCCAGACAAACAAATAGGGGGAATGAAGGCCCTGGACGAGCTTTACGACAGGAACAAACCGATCGACCTCAACGAGACCGGCTATTATCCACTTTCATCATGGTACGAGGGGGATAAAGCCGGCGATGTCCGCGTGGAAGCCTGGGAGTTCATGGTAGGCGGTGGATCGAGTTTCAATAATCTGAATGGCGTGTTCACGGTTCGAGACCCGGCTGGAAAAGCAGCCGAAAACACACCGGTTCTCCAAACCATGCAGAGCCTGAAGCAATTCATTGAGGGTTTCGATTTCCTGAAGATGCGGACAGATCGTAGCTTTGTCGTGAACGGCATTCCCGCCGGCACTTTCTACCGAGGTATTAGCGAGCGCGGAGAACAGTATGCCCTCTACCATCATCACAGCAAGCTCAAGCCATATGTCTATACGGTCGTGCCTGGAGCTTACGAGGAGAAAATAATCCTAGACCTGCCCCCTGGCACTTACAAGGCCGATTGGGTCAATCCGTCAACCGGAGCAGTTCTCGGTACGGAGACATTCACGCATGCGGGCGGGCACCGGTCGGTTTCCACACCTAAGCACGCCGTCGATATGGCACTACGTATCAGACGCCAGCACAGCTCGAACTCTTGAAATTAGTCGGGTCCCTCGCCAAAGTTCCCGAGGCCCAAACCGGTCGATTATGTGGAGCGTTCTCTCGATCTTCCCGTTGCCAAATGATTGCCTCTACAGCGGCAGGCGGACTTGAAACGCGGTGCGGCCAGGACTCGATTCAACGCGGATCGATCCCTTGTGGTTCCGAATGATGCGTTGGACGATATCGAGTCCAAGCCCGGTACCTTCGCCAACAGGCTTCGTTGTGAAAAACGGATCGAAGATTCGACTTTGAACGTCTGTGGGAATTCCAGGACCGTTATCGACAATCTCCACCAGAATTCCGGTGGGTTCAGCACAAGTCCTGACCAGGAGCACTTTAGGCTGTTCCGGCGGGAGGTTTTCCATCGCGTCGAGTGCATTGTCAATCAGATTGGTCCAGATCTGGTTGAGGGCACTACCGTTGGCCCGTATGCGCGGCAGGTTTTGAGCAAACTGGCGCGACACCTGTACGCCATGCTTGAGCTGGTGTTGGAACATGCGCAGGGTCACATCGATTCCCTGCTCGACGTCGACTTCGGCAACGGGGCTCTGGTCCATGTAGGAATACGATTTGACGGCCTGTACGAGATCGGAGATGCGACGAGAGGCTTCTTCCAGTTCACGCGTGAGGCAGACGATCTCGTGATCGGCCACCAGGATGCGCAGTCCAAGCGTGAGTACGTCCCGGGAGACCAGTGAAGCCAGAGGACGGATTTGTTCAGCAGTAATCCTGGCATCGACGAGTCCGGGTGAAAGTTCGCCAGGGACGCCCAAGGACTCAAGCTGTTCAGCCAGATCGGACTCGAGATCGGCACGTTCAAGGGCGTCGATTGTTCCGGGTGACTCGCTGCATTCACTTATGGTTTGAGTAATATCAGCTATGATCTCACTAACCCCCTCAGGAAGAACCTTACCCAGCATAGCGATTGCGTACTTGCGGCGCTCGGTGAGCACTTCACGCAGACGCGCCGATGAGCGAACGGCGGCCGAAGCAGGGTTATTGAGTTCATGAGCCAGGCCGGCGGCAAGTTTACCCAGGGAAAGGAGCCTATTCGAGCTCTCTTCCATGCGTGTGAACGCGCGCGTCCGATCGGTCATCTGGGACACGAGCCTTTGAGCCAGCAGGGGCGCGCGGTAGACGAGTTCGGGAAGGTGAGATGCATCCATGGCGCCGATCCTCGTCGCCTGCGCGGCCCATCCGCGGCCGACCCATGTTTTGATGCGAGAGAAAGGTAGGACCCCTGTCGCCTGGCCGGCTGTTGTCACTATAATCTCGTCGTACGCGCTCGGTCGGAAATGAAGCTCGCCCTGAAGGATGACGACGAATTCCCGGGCTGGATCACCTTCCCGAGCTATGACGTCGCCAGCCTCGTAGCGGCGCACTTCCATCTGGCCGGCGATCCATTCGACTGCCTCCGCCTTCTCGTCGTTGAACAGTGGAAACTGTAGAAGTTCTTGGGCGGTTACCCGTTCGGGAGCAGGTTGCAGCATCAGGCTCTCTCTATCGATTTCGCAAGTATTGACGGACAAAATAAAGCACGATGGAGCCTTCACCCACGCTATTGGCGACACGGCGGATGGCTCCATCACGGACATCACCGACTGCAAAGACCCCGGGCACACTGGTTTCGAGCAAGTATGGATCGCGAGAAAGGTTCCAGCCGGCAGGACGCCTGTCCCCATTCAGCAGATTCGTGCCAGTCACGAGAAAGCCCTTGCCGTCGCGGCACAAGACACCCTCTAACCATTGTGTGTGCGGCTCGGCGCCGATAAAGATGAACAACGCGCTCGCGGGAAGCTTTTCGATACTCTGGGTGTCGTGATGGCGGACGGTGATCGCCTCGAGACGGTCTCCGCCACATACCTCTACTACTTCCGAGTTGGGGATAACCGAAATATTCGGAATCGTGTTGATTCGCTCGACGAGGTAGTAAGACATCGACTTCGACAAGGATTCACCCCGAACGATCATTTTGACGGAGTTGGCCACTTCTGAGAAATGGACCGCTGCCTGGCCGGCAGAGTTGGCGCCACCGACGATGTAAACATCTTCGCCTTTGTACGATGCGGCTTCGGTGACAGCAGCTCCGTAGTAAACGCCCGCACCGGTGAGTCGGTCCATGCCAGGGATGTCAAGTCGCCGCCACTGGACTCCGGCGGCGATTACGACACTGTGGGCCGCGAGTTCCTGACCGTTTGATAGTTTGATGACACGGTACTCACCCTCGACCAGGAGACCAACGGCATCTGCTGGCGCGAGGACTTCGGTTCCGAACCGCCGCACTTGCGCGACACCCCGGCGGGCGAGATCGGCGCCGCTCAGCCCCGAAGGAAACCCGAGGTAGTTTTCGATGCGTGAACTCAGGCCAGCCTGGCCGCCGGCGGCTTCTCGCTCCACAAGAACCGTCTTCAACCCCTCGGTGCTGCAGTAGAGCGCACAAGCAAGCCCCGCGGGTCCAGCCCCGACGATGATGACATCATAGAAGCGGCGGCTGGGAATCATCGCAAGGCCCAGTTTTTCGGCTACCTGAGAAAGGTCAGGACGTTCCAGGATGGTGCCGTCCGGGAAGATAACGGCAGGCATTGTCGGTGCTTTCTCGCCGAGGGCCGCTTGGACCCGTGGATCTGAAATCCCGTCGGGTTCGATCCAACGATAGGGAACCTGGCTTTTGGCGAGGAAATCCTTCAATCGGTGTGTTTCAGGGGCCCAGCGGGTGCCGAGCACATAAGCGCCTTCAAACGACTCATGATTGCCAGCTTGCCAGTCTTCAAGCTGGTCGGAGAGTACCGGGTAGAGATTCCGCTCCGGCGGCTCCCAAGGCTTCATCAGGTAATGGTTGAGCCTGACTTTGTTGATCGCGTCGATTGCCGCAGCGGAGTCTGCATAAGCGGTGAGCAGAACACGGCGGGCTTCGGGTTGCAGCGTCATGACACCTTGAAGAAACTCGGTGCCGCTCATTTGCGGCATTCGTTGATCAACGAGGAAAAGCGCGACACGGTCGCCACGCGATGTCAGCTGTCGGACGATGCCGATCCCCTTTTGAGCCGAATCGACCGCGATGATGCGATAGTTCGGTGAGAACTTGACCTTGAGATCACGCTCAACGGCATGCAGTACGGAGACATCGTCGTCAATTGCCAGGATGTAGGGCTTTTTCATTGTCTCGTTCGCGTACAGCTATTGTAATGCTTTCTCTTGTTTATGCAAATTCAGGACATCGGCTTAGGTGCAATCAAAAGTGACGTACAGAGGGAGAGCATCGAAAGCCTGGCCTGAAAGGCCGGCATAATCCAGCCCAGCGGCCAGCGGGGGCTGAAAGCCACCGCGCAGCCCTGGGTACAAGTGCCTTTAAGACGTCCCCAGCCCTGAACAGGGCGAAAGAGAGACCTTGAGCCTCGAGGCTCTTGTACTCACAGGCAACCCTCTTCCTCCTCAACTTTGGGTTGATGGGGTCCTGCTACCTATTCCGCTCCTTCAGAGCTCGGCGTGTTTCCTGGGGGTCATTGACCCAGGGCGACGCTCGGGACAAAAGTCCCTTCGCTCGCCCTGGGCTCCGCTATCTTGGCCTTTCAGGCCAAGGGGTTGCCAGGTCGCCAAGAAACCCTGAACCGGCATCTCCGTTGTACGTCACTTTTGATTGCAC
>DATKMG010000484.1:0-15259 GCA_035541995.1 Terriglobia bacterium | reverse complement strand
TTTCCCGGATGAGTGTAGACTTGGGGCTTAACATTAGGAGAAAACGCCGGGACCGGACTGCAAGTAGCCAGAGACAATCTCTCTGACAACGTCGACAGGCGTGTCTTGGACAATTTCCACGCGACCAATTCTTCGCGGAATAACGAAGCGGACTTTCCGATTATCGATCTTCTTGTCGGAGAGCATATGGTTCATCAGGTGGCCGCAATCCAAGTCCTGGACTTTGGGCATCCGGCAAACCCCGGCTAGAACCTCCTGAATGGACTGCGCTTCCCTCGGGTTGATCTTGTTGAGCTTGGTTGCGAGCAGAGTCGCCATAATCATTCCGTGCCCGACTGCTTCCCCGTGGGTAAACCGGCTGTAATTGGTGGCCGCTTCCAATGCATGCCCAAGGGTATGCCCAAAGTTCAAGACCATTCGGAGCCCACTCTCCCGCTCATCTCGGGAAACAATCTCAGCCTTGATTGCCACACATTCCGTGATGATTCGTTCCAGGCTTTTGGGGTCTTTCTCGGGGAGCTTTTGTTGTTTTCGAGCGATTATCTGAAACAACTGAGGATTCTTGATTATCCCGTACTTCAATGCTTCGTAGAGACCAGAGAGGAACTCTCGACGCGGCAGAGTCAACAACACCAAAGGATCGATCAGCACCGTTCGCGGTTGATAAAAAGCACCAACCAGATTCTTGCCGGCACTGAGGTTCACGCCAGTCTTGCCGCCAATGGCACTGTCGATTTGTCCCAGGAACGTCGTGGGGACCTGCACGAAAGGGATCCCTCGCAGATAAGTTGCAGCGGCAAACCCTGCCATGTCCCCAATTACGCCTCCGCCGAACGCCACCAGCAAAGTCTTTCGATCAGCCCTGAGGCGAGCCAGTTGTTGATAGATGAAATCCACAATGGCCAGGGTTTTATACTGCTCTCCGTCGGGAACCTTGATTATCTTCACTGAAAAAGCCGCTGTCCGAAGCGGCTCAAGCAGAGTCTGGCCGTGCAGATTCATCACCTTGGAGTTGGTAACGACGACGATTAGGGGATGGGCAGCAATGCCTGAAAGAAGCTCCCCAGCCCGGGCCAGGACACCGTTCCCGATGATGATTGGATAACCTCGTTCCGCGAGAGAGACTCTAACAGTTTTCATACACAAATTTTTTCGATTGACCAGCTGAGATCGGTACTGAATCTATAGGAGCTTAACTATACCATAACTCCAACTCCACTCTCTTCGGGCTGGTTTAACAGGCACAGTACGCCTCCGAAAACACCTAGATCTTTGGCCTCCATGGTGACGGAACCGTGAGTAAATAAGTTAGTCTTGTCCCACCTTGAATTGCATCCTGGTTCAACCGTACGCTGGTACTTCGCGATTGATCTTCCATTCTCAAGAGAGTTAAACTAGCTTCGCGTTGAGATGTTTGACCGCTTCATTCAGCGGATTCTCTATCGCAGCTTGCCGCAGGGGTAATACTTTCCCCAAGGGCTGATGACTTTAACTATGAGCACAACCGGCGATATCATCAAAACCGACTTCCTGATCATTGGGAGTGGTGTTGCTGGGCTCAGGGCTGCAGTTGAGCTCGGAAAGGCCGGGGAGGTCGTATTGTTAACCAAAGATCTCCCGGACGAGTCCAACACGGGCTATGCTCAAGGCGGAATTGCGGTCGCCCTTAGCGATGAAGATGAGGTAAGTTTGCACTATGAAGACACGATTCGGGCCGGCGATGGATTGTGCTCTCCTGAGGCGGTGAAAGTTCTGGTGGAAGAGGGAATCCACTATATTCAGGAGTTGATCGAATGGGGCACAACCTTCGACAAGCAGGGGAGTCGATTGAGTTTTACCAGAGAAGCCGCCCACAGTCGTTCTCGTGTTCTCCATGCCAGAGGAGACTCTACAGGCCGCGAAATATTGCGGGTCCTTTTCAAGAAGGCATACTCCAATCCCCGAATTCTATTTCGGCCTCATAGCTTCTGTCTGAACCTGGTGGTGGAAGAGGGCAAAGTTTGGGGGGCGCACGTTTTAGAAGATGGAAAGCCGGAGGTCAAGACGGTCCTGGCTCGAAGCACCCTGCTGGCCACGGGAGGAGCCGGACAGGTTTACTCGGAGACGACCAATCCGGATCTGGCGACTGGTGATGGAATTGCCATGGCGCACCGGGCTGGAAGCTTGCTCTCAGACATGGAGTTCGTTCAATTTCACCCCACCGCCCTTTTTCTTCAAGGTGCACCCCGGTTTCTCTTGACTGAAGCCATCCGCGGAGAAGGGGGCTACTTGAGGAATATTGATTGTGCCCGCTTCATGCAGCACTACCACGACGCGGGAGAGCTGGCGCCACGAGACGTAGTGTCACGAGCCATTGTGGCTGAGATGAAGAGGACTCACAGTAATTTCGCCTATCTGGATCTCACGCATTTGAACGCCGAATTCGTAAAGAAGCGATTCCCCTTGGTCTATAGCACCTGCCTGAACTATAACATCGATATGACAGTCGATATGATCCCAGTCCATCCTGCTGCTCATTACTTGATGGGGGGGGTGAAGACCGATCTTCACGGCCGGACGCCCCTTCCCAATCTGTATGCAGCTGGCGAAGTGGCGTGCACCGGAGTCCACGGGGCCAACCGTCTGGCTAGCAACTCCCTGCTGGAAGGTCTGGTCTTTGGAGCCCGCGCCGGGTTGGCGGTTCTGTCTGAGGCCTTGCCCCCCTTGCCGAAAGTTGTTCAGCCAGCCCTGCAGCTCGTGGAACCCTCTCTACCTGAAATGCACCGATTGCAAGAGAACAAGCTGGCCGCTCAACAGCTCATGTGGGAGAGGGTGGGAATCCTGAGGGAAGGAAGGGCTCTGAAAGAGGGGTTGCGTCATCTCATGCATTTGAGGTCGCACTGTCGGCCCTCGCCAGGGAATCGCGCAGAATGTGAATTTGCCAATCTCGCCGCTGTGGGGGAGATGATCTTGATTTCCGCCATGGCCAGAGAAGAAAGTCGTGGGGCTCATTACCGCAGTGACTTCCCCTGCCGGAATGATGCCAAGTTCAACAGGCACTCAGTTCTTTCAAAATCAAACCACGTGGAATTCGTCAACCTTAATAAATCTCCCTCAGCATTCAACCAGCAACAGGAATCTTAGTTTGGCACCTTCGAATCAGAGGAGAATAATGAAAACCAATAAGACTGAATTGTCCAAGAAGCACACTCGAAGAGAGTTCCTCACCTGTTCTGCGCCCACTGCTCTGGGTATTGGAGTTGGTCTTGCGGCCACAGGATCATGGAACAGGGTTCTAGGTGCCAATGATCGGATTCGTTTGGGTGTCATTGGGACTGGTGTTCGGGGACAAAGTGTCCTGGCCCATTTCCAGAAGAACCCGGAGGTGGAGGTCAGCGCCCTTTGCGATATCTATGATGTCAACCTGCAACAGGCCCAGAAGCAGGTTGGAAACAAGGCCAAAGAATTCCTCGAACATCGCGCACTGTTGGATTTGAAAGAGATTGATGCAGTCCTTATCGCAACTCCAGATCACTGGCACGCGCCAATTGCCATTGACGCTTGTCAGGCAGGTAAGGACGTCTATGTTGAAAAGCCGCTCACCTACGCAATTGCCGAAGGTGAACAAATCATTAAGGCCGCGCGACTCAATGACCGGGTCGTCCAGGTCGGAATGCAGCAACGCAGTGGATCTCATTATAAAAAGGCGAAGTCCGAATATTTCGATAGGAAAAAGTTGGGAAAGATCACCATTGCCCGGACCTGGTGGCACGGCAATACTTATCATCTCCGGCGTGCTCCCTTCACGGAGAAACCAGCCGGATTAGATTGGAAAAAATTCCAGGGCCAGCGTCCCTGGAGGGAATGGGACGTCCAGCAATTTTGGAACTGGAGAGCTTACTTGGATTTTGGAGGGGGACAGATCACGGACCTGTTCACTCACTGGATTGACGTCGTTCAGTGGTTCATGAACGAAGACCTGCCGAAGTCGGCTGTTGCCGCCGGTGGCGTCTATCAGTACAAAGACGGCCGGACTGCTCCAGACACAATTCACGTCTTATTGGAATACCCGTCGGAATGGACCGCTACTTTTGAGGCAACACTCGCCCCGGGGACCAAGGGTGCTGGAATTGAATTTGTAGGGACTGAAGGAAAGTTGGGGATCACCCGGGAGAGCTTTACATTTACTCCGGTGAATGGATCACCCGTTACCGAAAAGGGGGACGACGAGCGGGATCAGCTCACAGCCGACCACGTCCGCAACTTTCTGGATTGTGTGAAATCGCGAAAGAGGCCCAATGGGGACGTTCTGATTGGCCACCGCTCAGCCCTTGCTTCCCATTTAGGGAACATTGCCTACGTGGAGAAGCGCCGGATCCAGCTGGATCCGATAAGAGAGGAAATCCTCCCCCTTTAGTTTCAGCCCGGCAGCGACTGTGAGCTTGTTGTTCGTGGCCATTCTGGTGATCACGCTGTTTCTGGCAGCCGTCCTGCGATGGGAAGCGGGGATTTTTGTGGCCATCCTGTTCATTTGCTGCATGGGATCACTGATCGGATCCCTGGTGGCATTCCTGGGTGACATTAATCTGTCGCTGGCAGCACTCAAGTTAGAGCTTGCGACAATATATGGACGGACTGGCGATGAGGACCGAATAGACAGCTGCGATGGGTCCGGATCTTGAGCCGCCAAACCGCCGATAGATCAGAAGAGCTTCTTACCTGCCTACTGCAGGATAACCTTCTGTCCTTCGTTCAAGCCGCTGGCTAATTCCGTTTTGACCCCATTGGATATCCCGAGCTTTACGGCCACCTTTCGGCGCCCTTTCTCGGCTTGAGGGTCCGGGACTTCAAGGGAGCAGTTCCGATTCTTGTCGTAGATAACAGCGCTTTCCGGAACCAGCAACACGTTCTGCTTCTCTTCCAAGATAATCTCCGCGTTGGCGCTCATGTTGGCCTTAAGTTCCCCACTGAAGTTTCGAATGGAAACCCTGACCTCAAAGGTCGTGACGTTATCCTTCTCGACTCCAAGGGGGGAAATCTTGGTGACTTTGCCTTCAAATCTCTTGTCCTTAAAAGATTCGACGACGATTCTGGCCGGTTGGTCGAAATGGACCTTGCCAATGTCGGCTTCGTCTACTTTTCCTAAAACATATACATCGCTGACATCTCCCAGGGTCATGATCAGTGTAGCCTGAGATCCGAGGACCAGTATGGAGCTGACGGCATCGCCGACTTCCACGTTTCGCGAAAGAACAAGCCCGTCCATCGGACTGACTATTGTGGAATAGCGCAGGTTCTCCTCGCCCCGTTCCAACAATGCCTGAGCCTGCGCCACCTGGGCCTTGGCTTTCGCAACTTCGGCCCGAGTAACACCAAGGTTGCGCAAGGCGATCATCTGTTTGTTGAGCGCTAATTGATAGGCCTTTTCGGCATCCTCAACCAAGGATTTGGAGATCAAACCTTCTTTCAGCAGATTTTGGGCACGTACCAAGCTGGCTTTCACAAATGGAAGATCGGGTCCTTCAGCTTCGACTTGATTTCGTTCAAAGGCGGCCTGGGCTGATTCTTGGGCAGACTGAGCGGCCAGCAAATTGGCTCTGGTTTCTCGCACCTGGGCTTGCAGCTCTTCCTTATCCAGTTCGACTAGTACCTGGCCTTGTTTGACGGTATCCCCATAGTGGACAAAGATCTGTTTAACGATCCCGCTCGCCTTCGATTTGACTTCCACTTTTGCCTTGGGCTCAATCTTACCGGTAGCCACGACCGACCGGGCGATGTTGCCGCGTTCGACAGTTGCTAGTTTGGATGGATCGATCTGGTTATTCGGTCTGAGGGCAGCGTTTACTCCAAGGATAGCCGCAACTAGCGCTACTAGGGTAATCCCAAGATACATGACTCGCCGTCGCTTGCGGTTCTTCTTCTGAATGTTTGTCATCTCGCTCTCCGTCAAAACAGTGACCTTCGGTCTGAGACATCCTCTTCCAGACCCCTTTACATGATTTTATACGCGACGCGTGAGAGAAAGGTTCCCTCAGTTAAAGAATAAAGGGTCCGCTGGGCTGGGATTAATGTAAATGATTGATTTCCAGCAGAATATTGTCGCCTTGACTGGCCAACATTGACCGTCTGGGTTAACAATCGAAAATGCTGGGAGCATTCTCTCGCTAAATGGCCATATTTGTATCTGACCTACGAATCGGGGCCGGTTTGGAAGTGGGGAAGGTCATTCTTCCAGAAGCGTTTTCAGCTTTCTAATGCTGAGGATTTTCAAGGTTCGTCCGGAGACCCGAACCAACCCTTCAGATTCCAGCCGACTGAATGCCCGAGTGACCACCTCGCGAACAGTGCCAATCCGCGTCCCTATGTCTTCGTGGGACAGCTCCAATTGAAATTCCACCGAATCTGGATCAGCCCTGGGAGTGTCCTTGACCTTTTCAAGAAGCCACCAGGCAAGACGATGGGCAACATCCTTGAGAGAGATTTCTTCAAGCAGACGGGTGAGCTTGCGTAGTCGGCCGCCAATCACTCGAATGACCGAAAGGGCTATTTGAGGGCGAGAGAGGCAAAGGCTCTCAAAGCTCTTTCTGTCGATAAATAACAGAGTAGAATCCTCAAGAGCTGCCCCTGAAGCAGGGTAGGGGCCACCATCGAAAAGAGGGATTTCGGCAACCGAGTTACCGGCTGCTTCGACGTGTAGAACTTGTTCACGTCCCGAACTTGCGACCTTGAAGATCTTGATGGAACCCGATTCTACGATATAGAGTCCATGAGCGGGCTCCCCCTCCGTGAAAAGCATCTCGCCTTTACTGAACTTTTTTCGGACAGCCCGACCACCCAGTGCTTTCATTTCCGATGAGGGGAGGCCGATGAACAGGGGAACACGGCTGAGAGATTGCTCTTTGTCCATAGTCAGAGTGAAAGTAGCATTTCAGTTGCCGATAATCAACAAGACTAAGCTCATGAAAATCGACTTTGGCGAATTCGTGAAAGTGGCTGTTCGGAATAAGGGTCACCACTGGTTTCAAGCTGCAGCAGGCGCCGGGTAATCCGGTGGCTGAGAAGGCAATTCCAGCAAGATTGTGGTCCCTTGTTGAAATTCGCTTTCGACCTTCCAGGTAAAGTCAGATCGATAATGGATGGTAAGTCGATCAATCAGGTTTCGCAGGCCGTACCCCCGCTCCAGTATGGAATCCAGTTTTGGCCTTGGAATGCCAACCCCGTTATCCGTCACGCGGATGGTCAATCTGCCATTCCATTGTGTGACATCGATTTGAATCGTCGTAGTCCCGATTTTGGGGGCTGCACCGTGTTTGATAGCATTCTCAATCAGCGGTTGCAGGGTGAAACAGGGGATCTTTGCATTTTGAACCTGCACCCGCTGTTCCACTTGCAGGCGCTCACCGAATCGGGCCTTTTCAATTTCCAGGTAATCTGCAATGAAATTCAGCTCCTCCTGGAGGCTGATAATCTCTTTCTCAGACACCTGAAGGGTCCTGCGAAAAATGTTGGCCAGCTTAACGGTCAAGCGCTGGGCCTCGACAGGGTTCTCGTCGATCATGACTCCCACCGTATTGAGGGCATTGAAAAGAAAGTGCGGATTTACCTGGGAGATCAAGGCGTCCAGCCTTGATCGCATCGCCAGGGTTCTCAGCTTCTCTTCATTGAATTGATTCTGCCGAAGCTCTTCGTGATATCGCGCACTTTCAGCTTGAGACTCCTCCAGCGAATGAGCCATGCTTTCGAATGATCGGGCCAGAACATCCACCTCATAATTAGGGGAGGGACTTCGGAATTTCTTACTCAGGTCTCCGGTCTGCGTGATGCCATCCATGAACTCCACAAAGTTGATGAGAGGATGGGTGAACGATTGGCTCAGCCCCCAACCCAGCAAGGTTGCCAAGATCACGGAAAATAGAGCAGTCAGAACCATGCTCTGCTTGATGCCCCCCATGATGCCCTGCATGGCCTGGTCAATGGAGTTCAGGATCATGAAGTGCCCACTCGAAGAACCTCCCAAGGCCACACGTAAAGAGAGAAAAGTCTCACCGTTCAACGAGAGTTCCGACTGCTGGGCAGATGAAGGGAGGCTCTCTTGTGACCCACCGGTTTTCAGCGAGTCCAGCAAAGCTTGATTTTGAGCTGAGCTTAAGGTCGATGCGATGATCCCACTCTCTGCATAAAAAACGATCTCGCTGTTGGTGTTACTTTTCATGCTCCGAACCAAGTTCGCACTGATCTCGAACCCGCTGCTCAAGGTGCCGATGATGTTGTCTTGAAGCAGAATAGGTACAGAGACGATCCGGTACACCTTGTCCCGAAACTGCCAGAGGCTGGCTGCCTTTTCATAGCCAAGTGGATTAGCGCTCAGGCTATTTATTACAGAGGGCTGCGAGCTGAGACTGAGGTTTTTGGGAACCACTCTGGCGGGTATTCCCTGGACCGTAATGACATCGCCGCTATTGCTGGTAATAATCAATAAGTCGATCGAAGAAAGGATCTGAATGAGCTTCCCTGCTTCATTTTCGACAGTCCGCTGCAGCTGTAGCAGTACGGGGGAACTGCTGCTCATTTCAGTCTGGTATGTGTCAACAGCGGCTTTTAAAGTAGAATTCTCGGACGCGATTATCGAATAGGCCACCAATTCGCGGAGGCGATTCGTTTGGGTCTGCTCCAGCGTCAACTGGGATCTTTCCAGATCACGGACCAGACGAGTACGGATTTGTCCCTTCACAACACGGTTGACCAGGAAAAATGACCCAGAAATGACCAGCACGATCAAGAGAGCCGTGAAGAGGATGATCTTGGTTCGTAGCTTGGCTGCTCTCATAGAACTCTTAAAGAACGAGGTTCACAGCTAAGGGTTCATGGGCATCAACGGTGACACGTTGTCTTACAGGCTTCAGCCGTTCATGCCATCCTACCAGCGTGTAACTACCTGGAGGAACGGGTCCAAGGACAAACTCCCCCTTGCTATCGGGGACAGTAAAAAAGTGATGATCAAAAACCAGGATGACAGCACTCATGTGGGAGTGAATATGACAAAACACCTTCACGATACCGGGCTTGTCGAAGCGAACCCAGCGTATTTGTCCCTGAGGGTAACGCCCCAAGTCGAAGCTCTTCGCACTTGAGAGTGAAAACACATTGTGGAAAAAAGGGTCACCGTTTGGAAACTCCACTATGGTGCCGGTTGTGATAGGAAGAACATGCGGCCAGAAGGTTTCATTAATCTGTCGAATGGAAGGGCGAGGTTGGCCTCGCGCAGAGACAGGGGCTTCCGCCAGGGGGGTGTTTATATCTTGAGACTCAACAAAGGAAGAAACTCCGTGATGAGTGTTTCCTTCCAAATACAACACCACATTCTCGACCTCGTTGACGGGAGATGGAATTGGTGCACCGGTGGAGCGGCCAGATCGGCGGGAATACATGCTGATCGCCATGCTCTTCGGCTGGATTCGGCTCTGAATTCGCACGGATCCATGAATTTCGCTTGCCACCAGGAGAGCTGTATTGCTTTTCGCCCGAACGCCTGAAGGAGACCCGGGTTGAAGCTCCGCACTGAAGCTCGACGAAACCACCTCACCGAGGCAAGCGCAAGCAAGGCACAAGTTGAGAATCGCCAGTGGGGTTGAAAGTGAAGCTTTCCTCCACCTGCCGTCGGTCTGCACTTTCATCGGATCCTCAGCAGATTGGAAACGTCAAAGACATAAAGCAGTTGAGCGGCAAACATGTTGTCTTTCGGATCCGCCCCACCTGTCGTGCGATTAAGCTGATATGAGGTCTTGGCCATCAGCTTGTGGGTGATGCGGATGCCCAGACCAAATTCCAAACTGTTAATGTTCTGATCAAAACCGACACCGACGTATGAGGCTTCGTTGTCAGGGGAAGGCAAATTATCGGAAGGGCTTGCATCTTGACGAAGCCGGTCAAAAAAGATCTGGTTCCAGCGAACTGCCGTAAACACTCTGGGAGACCAGGTGTACTTGAGTTCGATATAGTAACCTGAAGCCCCCAATCGCTGGCTGATATTAGGAAGCTTGAAATTCGTAAAGATCCCTTCTGCATAAGCTTCAAAGTGGTGCAAGGCATATTGAAGATCAAAGCCGATGGCTCTCTGAGTAAAGTCGCGCAGCGAAGTTCCGGGCGGCAGGTGGGGACCTACCGATCCACTCAGAAATGGGCCCTCGGCCAAAGAAGTCCCCACCCGGAATCCGGGGATGATGGTCCAGCCTCCTCCGCCCACCCACTGGATTTGCTGCCCGGGTTCTCCCAGATCGAGAGGATTGGCAATGGAGCTGTTGACCAACGCGAAGCGGTAATCGAAGGTGCGAGGGCTGCCATAGACCATCACTCCAGTTGGATAAGCATAGTTGATCAGTGGTAACCATGCGCCTCCTGTGCCGAGGCTGTAAGACTGAGGAGTTTTTGGACGATACCGGTATTTCAGCAGAAACTCGGGTCCGTTGGGGACAATCCTGGCTGGAATGGTCGTCGGGTAAGAGTAGATCAAAGGCGTCCCAATGAGCGGATTGTCCTGAGGATAGTTCCGTGTCAGGAACTCTCCAAACGGAGTTCCGAATTTTCCTGCCTCAAGTGTCAAGCTCCATGGCAGTTTGGGAGTGAACCGGATATATCCTTGGGCAACCGGAGTTCCTTGGGTTTCTTGAATTCGGGGGTCTGATCCATCCAAGCCCTCTTGATGGCTGACGCGGCCCTCATAAAAACCATACAGCGAGCTGGTGATTCGAAAAGACCCCAACAGAATGAATTGTCCGTTTAAATTGGTCTGGTAGTCGGGGGTAGACGGAGCGGCATACGGGATTCCTGACCGACTAAATCCCAGGTCCGCAATCCCCTCAAGACCGATGCGTTCACCAGACCACAGCAATACAGGCTCTGTCCACATCATACCAACGCTGAGTGTCAGCAGGAATTTGACCAATTGAGCGGACCTCTTTGTGGTCAACGGTCTCCGTCCTTGTGAGATCCCTATTACGTGAAATCGAGGATATACCCAGGCCCGTGCCGACCACGGTGACATACAGATCTCCCCGAGAGTCCGAATCGGCTCCTGCCGGGAAGAACAACTGCTTTCAACCTGAGCATTCAATTCCAATTTTCCCACACCACATGGGATTAGGCAACAGGACCTGGACAAATATGGTAAGATAAGGGGCTAGAGCCATTGATGCGATGGGTCCGGAGGATATACTCAGAGGAGTTAACATGATTGAAGAGCTAAGTCGGAATTTTCAGTCCCTCAAGTCACGAATTCATGACGTCCGGAGTTATCTTTGACGCTCCCGGCAAAAAGAAGGAACTGGATGAACTGGAAAAGACCATTGCTGACCCCAGCTTTTGGAACGACCCGTTGGCGCCCCAACAGATCCTGCAGCGACGAAAGCACCTAGAAGAAATCCTCTCGCTTGATACCACCCTCAATCGTGCGGTGGAAGACCTCGAAGCCTTCTTCGAACTGGCGTCTGAAGGCGAAGATGTAGCCCGGGACATCAAGACAGAAATGGATCATCTCGAGTCTGAATTGTTGGTAATTGAAACCCAGACCTTGTTAAGTGGAGAAAACGCCCAGGCCAATGCTTTCCTGACGATTCATCCCGGGGCTGGCGGGACTGAATCCCAGGATTGGGCAGAAATGCTGCTTCGGATGTATCTGCGTTGGGCAGAGCGAAAAGGATTTCAGACCGAGCTGATCGATTACCAGGCGGGTGAAGAAGCCGGCGTCAAATCCGTCACTGTGGCTGTAAAAGGATCGAATGCTTATGGAATGTTGGTGGCTGAAGTGGGCGTCCACCGCCTGGTGCGAATCTCCCCTTTTGACGCCAACAAGCGAAGACACACCTCTTTCGCATCGGTCTTTGTCTATCCTGAGATCGACGACGACATTGAGATTGTTATCGAGGAAAAAGATCTCAGGATCGATACCTATCGCTCGACTGGAGCCGGCGGCCAGCATATCAACACCACCGACTCTGCTGTCCGAATCACTCACCTCCCCACTGGGATCGTGGTGTCTTGCCAGAATGAGCGTTCCCAACACAAGAATCGCTCTATGGCTATGAAGATTCTGCGAGCCCGGCTGTACGAACTCGAGATGGAGAAAAAACGAGCCGAGAACAAAGAGATCGAAGACTCCAAAATGGACATCGCATGGGGCAGCCAGATCCGCTCTTATGTATTGCATCCATACAGATTGGCAAAGGACCATCGGACTAAACTCGAGATCGGAGATGTCGACCGCGTTTTGGACGGAGATATCGATCCCTTCATAAAGGCCTATCTGGTTTCCCGGCGGGATGCCAGGGTGGCGACGGAGACGCAAAACCACTGAGGCAGGTTCATCAGTTCGAATTTCATGCTCGACTTGCAGACCTCCGTCAAGTATGTCAAAGGAATTGGCACTAAACGGGCTGAGGATCTGGCCTCCCGAAATGTCTTTACCGTAGAGGATCTCCTCTACAACCTCCCTTACCGCTATGAAGATCGCACGCAATTCAGAAAAGTCAAGGAACTTCGAGCGGGGGAACGGGCCTCCATCCTGGTGCAGGTCCTGACCTCTGGACTGGCCATTACTCGCCGCACGCGCACACGCCTCTTTGATCTGGCCGCACGGGATGAGACCGGCCTGGTCCGCTGCAAATGGTTTCACTCAGAATACCTGGCCCAACGGAAAGTGTTTCAACCCGGGCAAAAAGTCATCTTTTACGGCAAGTTCGAAGTCGATCCTTACGGAACGGGCAATCTTCAAGTTATTAATCCCGAGTTTGAAATTCTGCACGAAGAAGACTTACACGATTCCTTGGAAATGGGGCGTATTGTACCCATTTACGAAGCGGTCAAAGGGTGCAGTTCGCGAACTCTGCGGCGGATTGTCAACGAGCTTCTGCAGAACATTTCCGAAATTCCCGAAACGCTCCCAGCCAAAACGCGGGAGAGACGCGGGCTCATGTTGCGAGACGAGGCGATCAGGGAAAGTCACTTTCCTTCAGTGGGAACAGGGATGGATTTGCTGTCCTGTTTCCAAACGGCAGCTCAGCAACGATTGGTGTTTGAAGAATTATTCTTTTTGGAACTTGGACTCACGCTCAAGCGGAGGAATGCCCGTTCGATAACAGGAAACTCATTTCAGATTACGCCAACGGTCAGGGAAGTGGTTAAGAAGATTCTACCCTTCCATCCGACTCAAGCCCAGAAGAGAGTCTTAAAGGAGATTGTTGATGATCTTCGCCAGACGGCGCCCATGAACCGTCTGCTGCAGGGAGATGTGGGATGCGGGAAGACGATTGTTGCCCTGGAAGCGGCTGCAGTAGCCATGGAAAACGACTTCCAGGTGGCCATGCTCGTGCCTACCGAGATTCTGGCCGAACAACACTACTTCAATACTCGCCGCATTTACGCAAATGCCGACTACAATCTGCGTTTGTTGAAAAGCGGCCTGAAAAAACCTGAGAGAAACGACCTGCTGAAAGGATTATCAGAAGGGGTTGTCCACATGGTAATCGGGACTCATGCCCTGCTGGAATCCGACGTCGATTTTCGGAGACTCGGCCTGGTCATTATCGATGAACAACATCGGTTTGGCGTGCTGCAGCGCTACCGGTTGATGAAGAAGGGCAACACACCGCATACGTTGGTGATGACGGCAACCCCCATCCCACGCACGTTGGCGATGACACTCTATGGTGACTTAGACGTTTCCGTGATTGACGAACTACCACCAGGGAGGTCCCCGGTTGTGACCCGGGTGGTCGAAGAAGAGCAAAGAGGATTGGCCTATCGATTTATTCGGGAACAAGTCGCACAAGGTCGCCAAGTTTACGTGGTTTGTCCGATCATTGAGGAGTCGGAGAAGGTCGACCTCCGTGCAGCAAAAGAGACCTTCGAGCATCTGGCCCGAGTAGTCTTCCCGGACCTTAAGGTGGCTTTGCTTCATGGAAGGATGAAAAGCCAGGACAAGGATGACGCCATGCAGCTTTTCAGTTCCGGGAGAATTCAGATTCTAGTGTCCACAACTGTTATTGAAGTAGGGGTCGACGTCCCTAACGCCAGTGTGATGGTGATTGAGCATGCGGAACGCTTCGGGTTGTCACAATTGCACCAGTTGCGAGGCCGGATTGGGCGAGGGCTAGCTAGGTCTTATTGTCTGCTGATGAAGGGAAGAAGGGCTGGTGACGACGCCGAGGAGCGGATGGCTTGCATGGTGGAAACTACCGATGGCTTCAAAATTGCAGAGAAGGATCTCGAACTGCGAGGGCCCGGAGAGTTCTTGGGGACCAGGCAGTCGGGCCTTCCCTCTCTCAAGGTAGCCAATCTATTGCGAGACGGGAGAATCCTGGAAGCAGCTAGACAGGAGGCCATCGACTTTGTGGGGAATCCTTCAAGCTCTCAGGAATTCGAGGCTGTAGTGGCTCAACTTAAGGCCAACTGGCAAAGACGCTATGGTTTGGCAGTGGTAGCGTGAGGGTGCTCTTTCTGACAGCAGGGGATCGAGGAAGGGGAGAGCCAGTTAAACGGAGCCGTTTGCGGTGGAGACCAGAGAGTATGGTACGTGTCATTGCGGGACAGTTTCGAAGCCGTCGCCTGAAGACCGTGGAGGGGCGGGGGACCAGGCCGACATCAGACCGCTTGAAGGAAACTCTATTCGACTTGCTTCAATCGGACTTGGCCGACTGCTGCTTCCTGGACTGTTTTGCTGGTTGCGGCAGTATCGGGATTGAGGCGCTCAGCCGCGGAGTCAGGCTGGCGGTGTTCGTGGAATCGTCGGTCCGAGCGAGCCACGTGATTCAAAGTAATCTTGCCTTGTTGGGGCTGAGCACATCTTCGTGCCAGTGGCTTCTGACAATGAAGACTGACTCCGCTTTCCAAATTCTTGAACAGAGTGCGACGCAGTTCGACATAATCTTCCTCGATCCTCCATACTCTGCAGTTGGGCAATACCCAATAGTCTTGGAGCAACTGCAGCGCCGTAAACTCCTGACTGATTCGGCAATCGTAATCGCTGAGCACTCAAAGCATATTGACCTTGTGCCGAGGATCAAAGATCTGGCCCGATTCAGAAAGGTCCAGCAGGGTGACAGCGTCCTCAGTTTGTTTCGAAGAGAAAGAGAGCGCAAAACAACACTATGAAGAGAAAAATCGCCATTTACCCGGGATCATTTGATCCGATCACGAATGGGCATGTTGACATCATCCAGCGAGGAGCGAGGCTTTTTGATGTTCTAATTGTGGCAGTGCTGGTCAATGCGGAAAAGGCGCCCCTGTT
>DATKMG010000483.1:0-6946 GCA_035541995.1 Terriglobia bacterium | reverse complement strand
CCGCGTCTATCTTAAAGATGGTTTTGCACCGGGAAGGATTTATGAGGTGGTCTACCGCGCCCAAAATCCGGTGGTCGTCGGACTGGGATTGGCGGCGGTGCGGGACCTAATTGCTTATTTTAGGCATGACCCACACAGTATACTCCCTGCTAGATATGCATACGCGTTCGGGATCTCTCAGAGTGGCCGGTTTCTACGGCACTTCCTTTACCAGGGGTTCAACGCGGACGAAGCGGGACGGGAAGTATTTGATGCCATCCTTTGTCATGTCGCCGGAGGAGGGCGGGGAAGCTTCAATCACCGATTCGCCCAACCATCGCGAGACGCCCACCCCTATTCGGCTTTTTTCTACCCCACCGATATCTTTCCCTTTGCCGATAGGGAATTGGTGGATCCGGAAACAGGTGATAGGGATGGACTCCTAACCCGCAGCCTCAACCAAGCAGTCCTTCCTAAGATTTTCTATACTAATTCTTCCTATGAATATTGGGGGCGGGCTGCCTCCCTCATTCACACTACGCTGGATGGCAAATCTGACCTCCCATTGATGGAAAATGTCCGGATCTATTTCTTTGCAGGCAGCCAGCATGGGCCAGGGCGTTTCCCGCCTGAACTTCACCCTGATATGAATTACCTGGGGCAGCAGAAAACCAATCCGAATGATTACAAGTGGTCAATGCGAGCTTTGCTGTTGGCCGTGGACCGCTGGGTCAAGGATGGCACGGCCCCTCCCGCCAGCCGTTTCCCGCAGATTGCTGACAAGACGTTGGTTTCTCTCCCCGAGCTGGCATTCCCGGATCTCCCCAAACTTAGGCTTCCCACTCGGCTGCATGAAGCTTATCGAATCGATTATGGTCCGGAATTCAAGAAGGGGATCATCGATTATGAGCCGCCCCGCGTTGGTCATCCATATGTGATGCTCGTTCCTCAAGTCGACAACGATGGCAACGAATTGGCGGGGATCCTTATGCCGGAGATTGCAGTTCCATTGGCGACATACACAGGCTGGAACTTGCGCGACCCTCAAATTGGGGCAGCCGAAGAGCTGGCGGGGATGGTGGGTTCCTACCTTCCTTTTCCTCAAACGCGCGATCAGAGGATCCGCTTGGCAGACCCACGCATCTCCATTGAGGAGCGTTATCCGAACAAGGCCCGCTATCTCGGTCAATTTAGCGACGCGGTCATGAGCCTGATGAAAGATGGCTTTTTGTTGCCTGAAGACCTGCCTCCACTGCTGGATCGGGCTCAAGAGCTTTGGGACTACGCTACAGGTAATTGCCAAAACTGTCCTAAACCAACGCACTGAGTCCAAGGTCACATGCTAATTCAGCATATCTCCGCTGTCTTAATCCTCATTCTTCTGGAGTGTGTACTCTCAGCTGACAATGCCTTGGTCTTGGCCGTCCTGGTTAAGCATTTGCCCAGGAAGCAGCAACGAAAAGCCTTGCTCTACGGTTTGGGGGGAGCGTTTCTATTCCGGGGGATGGCTATCTTGATGGCCCGAAAAATTCTCGAGATCTGGTGGCTTCAAGGGATGGGGGCACTTTATCTGGCCTATCTCTCGATTGCTCATTTCGCGAGTAACGGAGGCACTCAGTTCAAAGCGAGCTCGGGATCAAAGAGTCCTGGAACACGATTCTGGAAAACCGTTGTCACAGTTGAACTCACCGACATTGCATTCGCAATGGATTCGATTATGGTAGCGGTTGCCCTGACAAGCGAATTGTGGGTCATTTACACAGGAGCTGCCATTGGAATTATTGCCATCCGCATGCTGGCCTCGTTGATTGTGAGATTCCTATACCGCTACCCTCAAATTGAGAGTGTCGCCTATATTTTGGTTGGATGGATTGGGGTCAAGCTCATTTTCTCCACCTATGAGATGTACTCGGCAGCCAATCTAGGCAAGCCCCTGGGCCGACACCTCCTGTCCCCCTGGTTGTTCTGGGCCGTCATGGTTCTTATAGTAATGATCGGTGGCTGGTACAGTTTTCGCAATCCAAAGATCAGTGCATCCTTAGAGGCAGACCGACCGTCACCAGAAGAACTCTCCCAACCCCTTGGTGGAGACGACGATGCTTCGTCATGAGGCCGATTTGTCTTCCGATTTACTATTCCTTCAATTACAGGTTCAATCTAGAAAGCAATTCACCTGCAAGTCTCTACCACCCGTTGAAATTACAATTGCCCCATTAAGGTCGGTTCGGTAGATCTGGACATGCCGTTCGTCAAGCCGCTTGAGGACTTCAATGTGGGGGTGCCCAAGAAAGTCGGATTGGGCCGTGGAGATCACCGCCATCGCCGGATTTACCTTGGCAAGGAATTCGGGGGTAGTGGAGGAACGGCTGCCATGATGTGCCACTTTCAAGACATCCGAATCCAGAGGATAGGACTGATCGAGCAGACGGTATTCGATTTTTCTTTCAAGATCCCCCGTCAAAAGGAACGACCTCCGCATATATCTCAAACGAAATGCGAGAGAGTCGTTGTTTGATGGCATTGTTCCAACGAACTGGCCTTTCTCGGGATTGATGAAGCTGATCGTGGCCCCATGAAATGGAGTTTCACATCCAGCCCTGAAACTCCGGATTTGAATGCCGGCCATGATTGCATTCTTCATGAAATTCAGATATTCGGCAGTAGGCGGGTTCTTGCCAATCCACAGTTGGTCAACCTTGAAGTTCTTAATGACTGAATTCAATCCTGAGAGATGATCGTGATGGGCGTGAGTCAGTACGACAGTATGAATCTTCTTAATTCCTTTGGACCACAGAAAAGGACTCACAACCCGTTCTCCAATATCGAATCGTTCGTCAGAAAAACCTCCTCCGAATCCCTGCGCAGGCAGCCCGCCGCCATCGATGAGCATAGTGGCATTATCCGGGAATTGCAGGAACACGCTATCTCCCAGGTGCACATCCAGAATTGTCATCTCCAGGCGGCCCAACAGTCCTCTGGGCGGGAAGGGTTGAAACACCAAAAGGGAAAGACCTGTCAGTGCCGCAAAAAAGAAGACAAGGATCCATCGGTAATTCAGCCCCCTACGGCCGAAGCCCGACTTCTCCTTTGGAGTCCCCAATTGCAGGGCGACGGATCTATGTGGAGAAAACGGAATGATCACAGCCGGGTTACCTGCAAATAGACGCCAGACCAAAAGGGCTAGACTGCCCAGGTAAACCAGGACGACCCAAGTCGGTGGGGTCGCCACTCGAATATTGCCCCACATCGGGTCCGCGAAATGTCTAGCCAGATTGAGCAGCAGGCCGGTCAGGAATTGACAACCGATGATGAAGTAGTGGCTCAGTGCCGGTATCGAGATTACGAGAATAAGAGACAGGAAGCCTAGCGGAACGATCACTCCTACCAGTGGGATGACCAGGATATTCAAGACGACTGAGACCAGAGAGACCCGGTGAAAATAAAGGATCATTAGAACGATAAACAAAGCTTGAACGCCAGCGGAGATCAGAAGAATATCTGTTAGATAGAGCAATATAAGAATTGGCCAGAGAACCACCACCTTTCCGAGCTTTAATGACCTTCGAATTCGGGTTTGGTTCCACTTGTCCAAGTTGAGTCGCAGTGATATGCGCAGGTCGGCCAGGCGGGGAGGGAAGTAGGCGTCGAAGGATGGCTCTTGGAGGTTGTGAAGAGCTTGACGGTAAGGTTGAGTAATTAGCCTCACAAGCGGCACACCGACTAGGGCAATGGCAAGGACCGCAAGGTAAGAGAGTTGAAAACCAGGATCGTACAACCACAATGGATCAATGATGAGCAATGCCAACCCCGAGAGAGAAAGCGAATTCAATAGATTTCGGTCTCGATCAGAATGCAAAGTCAGCAGGAAGAAGAGGGTCATCAGTGTCGCCCGCACGATCGAAGGTTGGCTCTCAGTTAGCAGACAGTAGAATATCAAACCGGATCCGGTTACTGTCAGGCTGAACAAAGGAGGCAGGCTAAAGAGGCGCAATATTCCGAGGAAAACGGCCGCAATGATGGCAACGTGTTGACCCGATACGACAAGAACATGGTAAATGCCCGTGGCTTGGAAATCTTCTTCCAGCTGAGGACTCAAGCCTTGCTTCGTTCCCAGGAGCAGTGCTTTCAGGGCACCGGTTCCTTCTTCGAAGGAGCTAGGCCATTTGTCTAACTCGGCCAACAAATACATGCGAATTCTCTGAACAGTACGCTGATGCCAAGGTCCTTGGTTCGAGGCGATTTTAGTGATCAACAGCTCACTCTTTACGGTTCCGACCAGATAAATCTCTTGACGCTCCAGATAGGACACATAATCGAACTGCCCAGGATCATTAAAGTTCCGCGCTTTTTTTAGGCTGACTAGAACTTCGATCAAATCTCCGGGGTTTATAAGCGCAGAGGATGCGTGTTCCATACTGAAGGCTGGCAAAGCATCGCGGGTAGTTCCGGAATTTTGGTCAGGCTTGGTGGTCTCGGTCTTGTAGAAAAGGGCCAGACGGACCCTGCCGCTGGTGAGATAAATGAAACGTCGATTCTCCAAACTTGAAATGTCCAAGTCGAATTGTTCCCCGATCTGATTTTGGATCTCCGACCTTGTGCAGATCCCCTTGACTCGGCACGGCTGGGTGAGGTCTAGCTGGCCGGTTCGAATCAATGTTCTGAGGTGATGTGGACCGAAACTGCAGTCGTAGATAGACGCCCAGCTCAGTCCCAGAGATGTGAAGGTGGTTAATGCGGCTATCGTGAAAATAGTTGGGTTGGCTTGAAGTAAGAAGAGAAGCCATGAGCAGAAAAGTAGGCCAGTACCAGCCAACAACAACGAAGGATTGGGGGTCTGAGTCCAATGTGACAGGAGGGTTCCAATGCAGAACGCCACGATGAACGGGAACAATGGAGAAGCCATAGTCAAACCTGTGTCGTTCCCAGATAAGCCCTCGTTTTGCAGCGGGCATATGAATTCTATACCCAGCCATTTTCTTTCTGAACGGGATTATTGTTTTTGACAGACTTGTCTAGTTGGCCAGATAATTTCAATCAGAGGCGCCAAGGCCCTCGGAACCCCGGCAGAGATTAATCGCACTGTTGCAAGGCGGGCAGATGTAGCCTGCAAGGGAGGGAGATATTCACAAAGTCACGAAGGAAATCCATTTCTGCTATGGCCATCGCTTGTTGAATTACAGCGGCAAATGCAAGGATCTTCATGGGCACAACGGCAAAGTCGAAATTGATGTATCTTCGCAGGATCTGGACTACCGGGGAATGGTAGTCGACTTTGGTGACATCAACAGGATTGTGAAAGAGTGGATCGACCAGGTACTCGACCATAAACTGCTCCTTTCAAAAGACGATCCTCTGGTGCCTGTGCTGCTGAACCTGAACGAACCGCTCCTCCTCATGGACGTAAACCCAACCGCCGAGAATATCGCAAAACTGATTTATGAATACGCGACCTCCCAGGGTCTTGCTGTGACCGAGGTTCGATTGTGGGAGACCGCTACTTCCTTTGCAACCTATCGGAGTGGTGAGTAATGGGCCCGAGGAGTGGTTCTGATGTCCCGGAGGATCGCCAATCAGCTTGTCTTCCCCTCCTTCACTCGTGGCGGCCGTCTAGTTCGCTACTGCGGCAATAACTGGAACTCCCGGGCTCTTGGTAGTGGGTGGGGTCTGGATCTCCGGAAGATCTCCATTGTCGACCCTAAGGTACTGCAAGTAGTTAGGCTTCAGACGAGCAATGAGTTCCTTACGGCTCTTTGTCTTCAGCGGCCTTCCGAGGTAAATCTTGCCCATCTTTTCCAGCCGCCGTTCGGAAAGAATGCCGGAGAACATCAGCAACGGCCAGGTGAAATTGGGCCCATTCATTTTCTTCAGTTTCCAGAGCCACATAATGATCGAACCGGCGCGCCAGGCGATGGGGCCCCACCAGCTATATTGGCCGGGACGCAAGTTCATCTTCCAGCATTTCATTAACAATTGCCACTGGAGAGTTGTCAATTGTCGAGTCTCTGTGACTCCCTTCTTGTCTTGCATCCGCGTGTCGTGGAGCGGAGTGAAGATGGAAGGGACCAGGAAAGCAAACAATCGGCGGCGTTCCATCTCGTAAACAAGGTCGAGTGTATCCCTGATGTCTTCGTCCGTTTCACCAGGGTTACCGATCATCAGAGTCATGACTGGGAACCAGTTGTTCTCATTCATGATTCGCAAGCCTTCCAGCACGACACTGGGCCACTCTTCGATTGAGAAGGGAACCGCCTTGCTTGGCATAATTTGCTTGGCCATCCGAACTGAACCGGTTTCCAGCCCGATCAGTGGGGAGAGTGCCTTTTTCTTTGGGTGAGTGCTCAAACGAGGGAGGTGAATAGGGCTTTTTTCCAGCAAGCGGTCAGAAAGCTTCCGAATCAACAGGGGATCCACGACCGAGGGGGTGATTGTTGCATGACTGAGTACGTGATGCTCAACTCCCGGCGTATCGACAATGGCACCGTAAAGATCCAACAGGGCTTCTCGGTTAGGAAAGAAGAAGGGTGTTTGGGTGCGGACCTGGCCCCAAATAAACATGTCTTCGGTGGCGAGGGAAATTTGCTTGTTCCCCTCCAGCGCATTCGCTCGGACTGCCGCCAGGATCTTCGCTTTAGGGATATCAATTTGCGGGTTCAAATCCGGTACACAGAACTGGCAACGGCGTCCGCAACCCGTGGTCATCTCGACGACTCCAAAGGTGGTGCGTCTTTCAGGAACTAAGATTTCGTCGCGATGGGTGGGGTGGGCCACTTCGATCGATCGGGGCAAAGATTCTCCATTAATTGCCTTTCGAAAGAGTGCCATACAATCGGAGGATTCGCTTCGACCTTCGACTACGCAGTCGACTCCGAGTTCATCGAAGCTGTTGGTTTGGATGATCTGCCAACCCCCCGATCCGCCCACGATAACTTTGAGGCGATTTCGATGCATGTTGGTCTTTACACGCCTG
>DATKMG010000482.1:0-25758 GCA_035541995.1 Terriglobia bacterium | reverse complement strand
GATCGCTTCCCGGACAGCGACCGAAGAGCGCGTCTGGGTGCCGTGTTGCACGATGCGGTTGTAATGCTGCGCCGCCTGAACCAGTTGACGCCCTTCCCAGAAGTTATGCGAGCAGGGCTTTTCCACGTAGACATCCTTGCCTGCCTGGCAAGCCCAAATCGCCATTAGGGAGTGCCAGTGGTTGGGTGTCGCGATCGAGATGGCGTCAATCGATTTGTCTTCCAGGAGCTTGCGAATGTCTCCATAGGTCTGGGGCTTGCCGCTGACTTCCCCGGCGCGCTTCCTCAACACCTCTTCGTCCACGTCACAAAGGGCCGCGATCTCAACCCCGGAGAGGCGGGAAAAGGCGGAGAGGTGGTCTTTCCCGCGGCCGTGAAGCCCGCAGACCGCCAACCGGACACGATCGTTGGCCCCCAGTACCCGCTCAGACCGGGCGAGGAATGTCACCCCGCTGAGCACGGCCCAGCCGGCAGTGGTCTTGGCACTGGCTTTCAGAAAATCCCGACGCATAATCTTCGATGAGTGGAGCATGAACTCCTCCTAACTTTGATCTTTTGGCCGCCCTCACCCTGAGGGTTGGACATTTTTGAAGCAGCATGGTCACCCCTTGGTGAGTGCGCCGGCAGAGCGAGGGACTGCGGTCCCTCGCGGCGACGGCGCTTTGGCTCGGAACGGCCAAACGGGCTCTGGGTCACCAATTCGAGCTGGCCACTCAAATCTAAAGCGGTGTCGCGCACTGGACCGCAGTGCGTGGGACCGCTGTCCCTCGCACCGCAGTCCAGGACGCGATTCTGAGCTGGGAATATGATCGCCTGACCTTCGGCAAGCCGCAGGCAAACAAAGCACTGGCAAGCCGGCGCACTCCAAAATGACGCTCATATGGGCTTCATCCACTATTTCCCTTCTGCAAATTTACGATACGCTTCCGTTACCCCGGCTTGCCGGCAATCCCCCTGGTGGATCAAAACCCGGTAACGGAGCGTGAGTGACCCACCTGCCTCAATCGTGGTGCTGCCGTCCTGGTGCCGGTCGTGGTTGAACTCTCTCAGGCCGAAAGGATTGGCGGCCAACAGACCGTAATGGCGGGCATGCCAGTACGTGGGATGATGGAAATTCTCCGGATGGTCAAAGACGGCGATTCCGACTTCTTCTCCTCCGACATTCCCGTAAAAGTCTACCCAATCGGCCGGCTTGCCCCAGACAGCGCTCTCGCCAGCGGCTCCGTGGGAATTGACCATCTGACCGGGCGGCGACTCCAGGGCCTTGATCACCCGGATGGCGAAGGTCCCCTCCTTGGTGTCGCCCAGCCTCAAGGGGCCGCGATCGGCCCGAATCGTGAACTCGCAGTCAATGATCCTCATGTGCTCATCGCCGCGGAAGGTGTAAGCCTGGGTCTCTGAGCCGATCGCCTTGTCTTTCGGTGTGAAGAGATCGAATTCGGCCCGCAGCCTTCCAGAATCAGGCCCGTCGCGCATTTCGTCGAGCTGGCTGAACACGGTACGGCCAAACTTCGAAGCCGAATGGCGGCTCCAATGCGGGAAGGCGGCCTCCCCCCAGAAGTCAAAGCCATTGATGTCTCCATGGGCGAAGTACATGGCGCGCTGGTGAGGTTCGTCGCGGTCTTCGCCAGGGATGTCACTCACCATGGGAAAGCTGCGGGTGACGATTGTCCCCTGGGCGCTTCGTAAGGGATAGAGATAGGGCTTGGCGGTAGTGGAGTCAAAATAAAAGCTGGTGAATGGACGGCTGCCAATCAGGACGTCGACTCGATTTCCATCGCGGTGGAGTTTCACCGCCTGCTCGGCGCCAGGCGCAGCGGGGCAGAATCCGACCACCGTGAAAAGGGTCAAGGCCAAAATGTCTCTCATCATCCGATTACTATGGACCTCCAGCGCGGTTTCCAGCAGCGACGAGTCGCCAGTCTGGTTTGTTTCTATGACCGCCAACTTGTTGATAGTTAGCAATCCGGTCCGGAATGCATGAACCGGACTAGCAGGCCTTTTTACACCTATGCCAGGGCCGACTGGGATTCGTGGCTCCTGACTACCCGGGTGGCGTAGATCGGCTTCTTCTGGGATTCGTAATAAGTACGCGACAGGATTTCACCGACCAGTCCCAGGCACAGGAGCTGGACTCCGGCCAGAATCAGCACGGCCGCCGCGATCATCAAGGGTCCGTTTTCAAGCAGGATCTGCTGGTGGAAAAGGAGCTTCTTCAGGAGCAGGTACGCACTGAGGAAGCCGCCGGCGCCTGAGGCCGCCAACCCGAAGAACCCGAAGAAATGCAGCGGCCGGGTGGAATACTCCAGCAGGAACTTGATGCTCAATAGGTCCAAAAACACACGAAAAGTTCTGGAAATTCCATAATTGGACTTTCCGCTCTGGCGGGGAATGTTCTTGATGGGGATTTCGGCAATCCGGGCCCCGGACCAGGTGGCCAGGGCGGGGATGAAGCGATGCAGCTCCCCATAGAGCTGAATGCTCTGAATGATCTCCCGGCGATAGGCCTTGAAGGTGGTGCCGAAGTCATGCAGCGGGACTCCCGAAATCCAGGCCATGATCCCGTTGGCAATGCGGCTGGGCAGCCGCCGGGTCAGCCAGTGGTCCAGCCTGTGCTCGCGCCAGCCGCTGACCAGGTCGTAGCCCTCCTCCAGTTTGGCCACGAAGGCGGGGATTTCTTCCGGGTCATGTTGCAGATCGCCATCCATGGAGATAACGATCTCCCCGGCGGCGATGTCGAAGCCCGCCTTCAGGGCCGCGGTCTGACCGAAGTTCCGGCGCAGACTCACGATCCGGACCCGGGAGTCGCTGTCATAGATCGTGTTGAGAACCTCCAGCGTCTTGTCCCGGCTGCCATCGTCGACAAAAATGAGCTCGTAGGGCTCGTCCAGCTCAGTCATCACCTGGGTGAGCTTGACGTAAAGGCGTGCGACGCTTTGTTCTTCATTGTAAAAAGGCACCACAATCGAGTATTTGATGGTGTTATCGGTACTCATGGTTGAAAACCCCTCCTGTTCCATTGACCTTTAAAGATTTGAAAACATATTGCCTTAGTAGTTTCAAGCCACCGCCTCGGCGGGGCGCCTCGATCGGGCGAGGTCCCGGTAACTGACCAGTCGGATCCCCTGATCCGCCACGAGCTGGCGGACTTCAGGCGCCGTCAGGGCGTGGTGTTCAACCGCCCGCTGGGACAGCAGGCGAGTCCCCGTCTGGATCAGTTCCAGGTCCACACATCCGGGATGACACATCAACTCGCTCTGGCCTTCAGAGACTCGACCGAGGATGTCCTGGAGGCTCTGAGCATTCAGGAATCCCGTTTCACTGAGGCCATAAAAGTGGTCCGGACCGCTCAATCCGGCCCGAATGAGCTGCCGGCGAAAACGCCTTGCCAGGCCGGACAAGGCCCGGCCCACCAGGTACTGTTTGAGGACTGCGGTCCGGGCGCCCGGGTTGGAGTCGAGCAGGCGGCCCAGGTTGGGGGCCGGCTCGACCGGGCAGCGGACCCAGCGGATGCCGAACCGCCGGGCCAGCCGAATCACGATGGAGGCAACGCCGGGAAGAACGTGAACATGTTTGTGGCCATCGAGGTGAGTGGGTCGCAAGCCGGCTCGCATGGCCTTCTCAATCTGCGCATGGAGTTCCCGTGCGATGTCGGTGAGACTGACTTGGTGTTTCAGGAGTCCGACCCAGAGCCGGCCGGGAGTCAAATGGAGCCGGCCCCGGGGATCGACCAGGGTCGGAATCCTAAAGGCGGGCGAGACTGGCGTCCATTGGCTCAAGTTGAGATGGATGCCGATCCCCAGCCCTGGTTCGCGAAGGCCCATGGACAGGGCGCAATCGAAGGCCTTGCCGTTGGCCAGCAGGGTGGTGCTGGTCACAATACCCTGGCGATGAGCGGAGATAATCCCCTGGCTGACATGACGGGTCACCCCAAAATCATCTGCATTGACAATGAGTTCTTTCATGGTTTATACGCCTCCTGCCAGATCCTCTGTGTTGCCGGTTTTCGAACCGCATAGGGAGTTGCCAGCAGCAGTCCCGCGGCGATCCAAAACACTGTGCGGATTTTGCGAATGATGCCCAGGGAAACGCCGGCACTGACGCCATAGCCCAGCGCCTGCAGCGCAGCCCCCGCTGTCCCTTCCTCCACCCCCAGGCCGAAAGGCACGAAGGTACAAAGGATCTGGGCCACCCGGTTGGCCGATTCCACAAGAAAGGCCGTCAGCATCGAGATCTGGGACCCGGTCGCCTTCAGGATGAAGTAGGCCTCGCCGGCACCGACGAGGTGGGTAAAGAGATTGACCGATAGCACCAATAGAAAGAGCCTCCTCTGGCCCCAGAAAAAATCGTGAAGGCTTTCTTCAAAAGCTCTTATCCGGGGTTCATGGCGCTCCAGAAAGGTCCATCGAAATCCGGATCTTTTCAAACGATCCAGCAGCGCGCCGATCACCAAGACCCGTCGGCTGACAATCCGATAGGGCAGGAGAAGGAATAGGAACAAACCCAGGATCAGCATCGAGACATACAGACGCGCCTTTCCCGACAGGGCCATCTTGAGGAGCAACATCACGACGCCGGCCAGCAGGAACAGGACGACCGAGAAGGAGTAGATGAGCCGCTCGGCGGTCACCGAGGTGGCGCTTTCGTCGGCGGACATATGCTTAGAAGCAACATAGACTCTGACCGTGTCCCCCAGCATGGGGCCGGCCGGACTCATATCGTTGAAAGCTTCGCCCACCAGCATGATCCGGAGCTGACCCAGCAGGCTGATGCTGCGCTTGGTCTTCAGGCAGAGGCGCCAGCTAATCGTCCTCAAGGTGTAGCGTGCACCCGAGAACAGGAGCAGGACCAGGAAACCCAATCCCAACAGCCGGATCTTGTCCAGGATCGTGTTGACCCCGACGCGGGCCAGCAGCCCCAGGAACAGGGACAGTCCCAGGACCGCGCACAAGGTGGCCAGGTAACCGGAAGCGCGCTTCATCGGGGCCTCCTCAGTTGAGCCAGTTCCTGGGCGTGGTAGACCTTGGCCGCACAGGCGCCCTCCAGGTTGATGGTGTGAATCGGCTGATCCTGGGATTCCAGGTCCTGAATGAAAGCGATGTTTTCGAAATACTTTCTGCCCTCCTGGACCACCAGGTAGGAGGAGCGGGGGGCTTCGGCTCTCTTCCGGGGGTCGGAGAGCTGGAAGTAGCGCAAATCATCGCGGCCGAACTGGTGGAGATAATAGGCAAAGACGGGAGGGGTCTCACCCCCTACGGTGGCCCCCCGGGGCGCTTCCTCGGAGACCTGGTGAATGGCCTCGCGCAAGCCGGCATCGTTGAACTCCTCATGGGGGAAGTAATAGCCGGTGCGGCCCAGACCCAGCGGGTTCAAATAGAGAGAGTAAAAAGGGCCCGCGCTTGAAGCGATCCACAGCGGGACCATCAGGAACACAGCTGCCCAAGCCCCCTTCGACACTGGCATCCAGGAGCGGCTCATTCTGACCTCCAGCCAGGCGGAAAGGAGCGAGAGGATCTTGACCATTCCAATGGCGGCGATCAGGGTGACGGTGGGCATCCAGGAAAGCATGTAGCGGAGCCACTTGGCGCTGATCAGGGAAAAGGGAACGATCCAGAACAGGAACATGAAGATCAGGAAAGAGGGCCCGGCCTGGCGGCGACGGCGCCATACCTCCCATAGGCCCACTGCGAGTGCCGCCAGGACCGGAAGCGGGGTTTTAATTGACAGGAGCAGGAGGTACAAGTAGACCGGCATCCCCCCACCCTGGAGCGTCAGGCTTTCGGAATGCATTTGCCCCATCATCAGGTAGCCGTGATGCGTGATGGTTTCCTGTTGCACATAATGGATCATGTGCTTGAGCGCAGCCGGGTGAAGGATCACCGGATCGGCCGCGAGAAACGCCAGACCACAGGCGCCAAAGAGCCACCAGGTGTCGATCCAGCGGCGGGGCGGGAACTCATGTTTGCTCCCCAGCAGCCAGTAGTAAAGAAATATCAGGCCCAGGTAATGGGGGAAGTACTTGGAGGCCAGCATCAAGCCGAAGCTGGCGCCACTGGCCGCGTAGTAGATTTCCGGCTTCCAGGCAGGGGTGGATCCAGGCCTCTTGGCTCGAAGATAGAAGTAGTAGGCCAGCCAGGTGAAGAAGACCAGCAAGGTGTCTTCTTTGGCCAGGCGATTGACGGTGATGGGAATGGGTCCCACTGCCCAGAGAAACGCACTGAGCAAGGCCACCTCCGCGCCGAAGAACTCCTGGGCGAAGAGGAAAAGCACCACGGCCGTCAAGGAACCGAAGATAGCGTTGGGCAGGCGCACAGCCACTTCGTCCGGGACCGGATGAGCCTGTCCCCAGCTGTGATTCCATGAGCTGGCCGCCGAGAGCGACACTGTCACCAGAGACTTCAGGAGCATGGGATGTTCGAGGTTGACCAGGAAATGACCGTCAAGGTAAGAGTGGGCAGCCTCCAGCTTGTTGAGCTCATCGTCGGTGAAGCCCACGCGGCCAAGGTCATTCAGACGAAGGATCAAGCCCAGCAATACAATCAGACCCAGGACGGTGGTTTTATGTTTTCTGATCAGGTCTGTCAGCATCGGCTCTTCGCTTCCTGTGATCCCGGTCGACTCTCTAAACTCATTGTCGGAATACCGCTCTTACCCAGTCCTGGACTCGTTCCCCTATTCTTCTCCATACAACCAATTTGAGAACTTAACGAACATCCAATTAAGGGCTCGCAGCAGCCCCACTAACATCAAGGCTAGGGCGATCCATTGAATAAGGCGCATCGCATCACTCATAGTAGCCTCCCGATTGTGTTCTCCTCTTCCCTGCAAATAGTGGAAGTTTCAAGCCCGCTGCCTCTGCTGCGCCAGCGGGGCAAACCTCTAATGCACTGCCACGGGGCCGTCACGAGTGAAGTCCCGGGCCTGCTGCTCGCTGTCCTGGCCGTTGATCCGGTAATCGTGGTGATCGATCGAGAAGACCTTCTTGCCGTATAACTTCACATCCACGAAGGTCTCGTCTTTTTCGGGAAGCCAGAAATCCCCGATCTTCTGATACTGCCGGACGAAGTCCGCCCGGTTGATCCAGAAGGACAGCTTCCGGGCCGGGTGGCCGGCAATCCGGACGATGGCGAAGTCCTGGGCATCGATCCAGATCCTTCCTTCAAACAGGTATTTGTCCTGGCTCTTGGGGATCGCTTCAGCAACGATGCAATGATAGGGGCCGATATCCTGTTCTCCAACTATGTTGAAGCTATAGTTGGCCGGCTTGATCGAGCTGTCGTGGTGTTGCTGCCCGGTGGCGGCTTCGGCCTCACTCTCCATCAGCCGCTTAAACACCATCTTGCGAATGACCGAGGACCCATTTTCAGAGGTGGTCCGGAATTCCTTGGTTTCGGGGGCCGTATAATGCACGGCCACGCTTTGCTGGGCACGAACGTTCCCCTCCAGATCCTTCAGCTCGTAGCTCCTCCTCGCCGAATAGCTTTCCAGACGGAGATCGCGAAGCCGGTTGTGCTCCAGCAGTTTCGAAAACAGCTCCTCAGCGGTTATCCCCGGGGGCGGGGCCTCTAGCGCTGCATGGACCTCTCGAAGGTTCGGGCTGTCGGCCGTGGCCCGATCGGCGGCCCGGGTCGCCAGCGCCGTCATACCGACCGCTAATCCAACCCACGCTATTTGTCTTATCGATCCAGGTTTGATTGTCATGGTTTCATCCGCTCCTTGTGGTTATCTGCCTCTTGGCCTGCCTGCTCGTCGACTCCTTCCTAGCTGCTGCCCTCACTGCACAATGTCAATGACCATACCCGTCACCCGGTGTTGAAAGCCCGCAAAGTCGCCGAAGTACCGAGAGGTGACATTGTTGTAAACGTCGAGGGGATTCGAGTGATTCGTGACGTTGAGTGAATAAAGACCGAGGCGGAATTTACGATGCTTCATCACCCCAATGCCCCGGAAGGGAACCTGAAACTCCCGGTAGACCTTGAAGTCCAGGGAGAAGTAGGTCGGAAGGCGCTGGCTGTTGGGCTGGCCCACGTAGTTTTGCAGGACATCGACTTGCGAATAGGGATATCCCGTGTGCACGTCCACCACGGGGCTGAAGGTCAGCTTCCAGGGGAATTGGAAAATGCCGGAGCTGACCAGCCGGTTGGGAATATCCGATTTCAGGACGCCATAGGCATTGGGGCGGATCACGGGCTGTTCGAAAGGCACATAGAGATCGGACAGCGTGTTCAGATCGCCCCGGGTCTGGCTGCGAACGTAAGAGATCGTCAATTCGTTTCGGGATCCGGGATGGAGGCGGACCGTCGCCTCCAGTTCGCGATAGCGGGAATTGCCCGTATCGGCCAGGCCCAGAATCGACTCCTGGCCCGCTGACCCCGGCAGGGGATTCAGCACAAACAGATTGTGGGTCCGGCTTTGAATGTAGCCGAGCCGCAGGGTGACATTGCGGGGCAGTTCCCGGTCGACTTCCACATTCCAGGTGAAGTTGCGGGGACTGCTGCCCAGATCGCCGAGGGAACGGACCACGCCGGGACCCGAGCCGGTTGCCAGGTAGGCGTTGTGGTAGACGACCGGCGCCCCCACCATCGACCCGGCCGGGTCAAAGAGGCTGACCACTCGGGTCGGGTTGTCGGTGAAGTCGGCCGCCAGCAAGGGGACCCGGTCGTAGAACAGGCCGGTCCCGGCCCGGACGAGGGTCTTGGAGTTCAGCGAGTAGGCCATCCCGGCGCGCGGCGCCAGGGCCGCCGACCGTCCCAGGGATTGGCTGGACAAGCGGGCCCCCAAATCCAGGGCCAGGCGATCGCTCAACATCCAGTGATCCTGGACAAACTCGGCTATATCGTGGTCTTTCCCCTCCAGCCCTCCGCTGCTCTCGAAATCGATCCGCTGGGCCAGCGAGCCGTCCTCCCGCAGAAGCTGGACGGGACGGGACTGGCTAGTGCCGGTATACGTGCGGCGGGTGAAGTCCGCCCCCACTTTCAACTCGTGGCTGCCATGCCAGGCTTTGCGGGGCAGCTGCAGAATCGGCAAGGCTTCGAACTGATGGGCGTTGCGGGTCCAGGTGTTAAAGTAGTTGCCTCCCCACCCCTCGGGCGTGATCAGCATGTCCTGGGGTCCCTGGCCATAGGCGTTGCTGTCGAATTTCGTATACTGAACCACGGTGGTGAGCAGGGCCCCGGAGCCGAACTGATAATTGTCGGCCACCCCGATGGACACCCCTTTTTGGCCATAGTTGGAGGAGGCGCTTTGCGGCACCAGGGAGTTGATATCGGCGAACTGCCGGCGCAGGGGAAACACGTCGATGCTGGTGGTCAACACGTGACGGGACGACAGAATGGCCTGAAAGCTGGTGTAGGAGTTGAAGCCCTGGGTCTCGGTTTCGTTGTTGGGCCAGGCCAGCCCGCGCACCGGTTTTCTCCGGTAGGTGTAGTCAAAGGTTTCGGAAAAGTTCAGCCGGTCTTTCACCAGTGGGCCGCTCAAATAGAACTGGGGGGTCTCGGCGGAAATGCCAACCAGATGTCCGTTCCTGCCCCTGACCCCGGGAATGGGGTCCGTCAGCCCGTATTGCCAGCTGCCCGAGGGTGGCTTGGTCTCGATGGTGGTCAGGCCCCCGGAAAAGTTGCCGTACTGGGCGTTGAAGGGGGTTTTGTAGACATTCAGGGTCTGGATGACAGCGGTCGGAATGGCAATGCTAAAACTGCCGGTGACCGGATCGACCATCTGGGCGGAATCCACCAGCAGCATGCCCTGGCTTTCCTCTTCTCCTTTGAAATTCAGCTTGCCGTCCCGGGTTTTGACCACGCCGGGAACCAGGGGCAGGGCCTCCCGGAATTTCTGCTCGGCCAGGGGCAAGGCCAGGAATTGGTGGCTGGCCAGGGTGGCATCTGGCTCCGTACTTTGCTCGACAATCGCAGGGGCTTCCGCCTGCACCTCAACGTTGCTGGTGACGGTCTTCAGTTCCAGGCCGACCTCCTCAATCAGGGCATCGTTTGGCTTCAGGGCAATGGATTTCACGAACGGGTTAAACCCATCCAGGTTTGCTTCCAGTGAATAGGTGCCTGCGGCCAACCCTGTAAACTGATAGTGCCCTGCGGCATCGGTGAGGGTCGAAAGAGGCTGTGGGCCCTGGGATTCGCCGCTCAGGGTCACCGAGATGCCTTCCAATGGAGTCGTCTGGCCTTTGGGGTCAACGGCATTGACGATCCCTTGTATTATTGCTGAATCTGGTTTGGTGTCGTCCGCAGCGAAGACCGCCTCCGAATTGAAAATAGGAGCTATTAAGAGAATCAGGGCCGAGGCTGCTCGGGCAACACTCAAAATAATGGCCGCCGATGCCGGGTGAGTGCCTGGGCTCTTCTCGATGTTTTTTGGTCTGATCACTATCATTGTTCCATCTCTCCTTGGCTAAACGCTTGCGAGAAGGGGAGCACATCTCCACGATTGTCGTCTGCGTGATGTCAACCTCCATCACGCGCCTCCTTCTCGCCATTCAGACTGAGTGCTATGCATCCGATTTGCCAAACCATCCGATGACTGCCCGAGAGTCGAAATGCACGGACCATCGCGCCCCCGCGCCGCTCCTGACGACCGCATTTATTCCTCGCCCGATTATTCATTCTGCAACACTGCCAAGGGAAACCCATGATTGCAGCAGCAGGATGGGGTGCGGCTGAATGGAAATGCCGAACTTCGTCAATTGACGATGGCAGACGCCGAATTCAGCAGAGGAGTCGGAAAGAAACTCGTCTGGTTCCTGGATTAAGGCCAGCATCCTCTCCCGATCGAAATGGCCGTCTCATCCCAGTTGCGAGGTTCGAAGCAGCGGGTCTGTTCTGCCGCGGCCAGATCGATGCCCGCCGACCTCAACCGGTCAAGGTGTTTCCTCACGCAGCCTCGGATCGACGATGTGGAAGGCCTTATTCACCATACCTACCCAATCAGGTTACAGTTGTTCGGGCATCGCTCTGGCAAGATGCATCCTCAAGTAAATTGTCTTTCAGACCATACTGACGGGTACTTGGCAATTGGAGTGCTGTTGCCATGAATGATTCACCCTGATGGGCCATTTAGGATTTAAGAGCCCAATCAGAGCGATACGGAAGATGATAAGGAAAAAGGAGGCGGATCATGAAGACGACAATGGACAACAGAAAGGCGTATTACATCGGTCTGGAAGTCGAGGTTCTCTGCACGATGGAGAATTGTTCCTTGATTCGATTCAGGTCCAGAGAGTTCATCGTGGATACAACGGATCTGGAGATGGTTCGGAGTCTTGAGCGAGCCGCTTAGCCGGTCGAGGCTCCTCCCTGGCGGGCGCTCTCATGGCTGCCTACCTGCTTCAGATCAAAGGAGTGAGGTATGAGGTACCATCGGATCAATCACAAAGGGGTCGAGTATATCCTGGATCCGTGGCGTCACAAGCGGGTGTGCTCTTACGCGTCAGGCTTTGGAGTGCGTCTGGTGAACACCCTGAACACGATCGGCGGTCCCTGGTGGACCTGGTTAAAGGTAGGGAGAGAAAACCATGGGCTATCTCATTGCAGCACGGAAGCAAGTTGTTGACGGAGAGCCGCCGCCGATTCTACTTCGCGTCGTGGTGCCAGAAGAGAATGGCCTTACTAAAGGAAACGGACGATGAGACTCTTCAGATTGGAAAAATGCCAAGACAAGGGGAAAACCATTATCACTCTTGAAGGTGAACTGGCCGGAGAATACGTCCCCGTCGTTGAGGGGTACATGAAGAATTTGCTTAGCGTCCAAGCGCCGCTGGTGGTCCGCCTGCTGGACGTCAACTTCATTGATCAAGCCGGCATCGATCTCCTGAAGTGCTTTGTTGATCATGGTGTGGCGCTTCAAGGTTCGGGCGTTTACACCAGTTTCATCCTGTCCCGCTTAAGGAAACTTTCACCCGCCTGCGGGCTTTGATTTTGGGTTTTGCCTGTCCTTAGCACACCCTCTTCGCCAGTTCAGGCTTAATCTCCCTCACCAAAGTACCGCCTCAGCCTTCCTGCTCACCAGCGCGGATGAAAATACTGGTCGGCGTGGCTGCCAAAACTCGCATTTTCATGAGAGCTTTGGCGCTCGATCGAGATTATCCTCACCCAACTATTCAATTCGCAACACTGCCAAACGAACTCATGACTACAGAAACTGGATGTGATACGGCTTAATGGAAGTGCCGAACTTGGTCAACTGACGATGGCAGACGCCGAAATCAGCAGGGGGGTCGGAAGGAAATTCGTCCGGGCCTGCGGCGGAATTACCCCCGAGAAGAGGGATTCGCCTGGCAAGTCGCAGCTCACTGAAACTTCATCCGGCTCAGCTAAACTTGTGTGGTTTCCTTTAGCCCCGTCCAGGGGAGCGAGCCATAACCGGACTTCAGTACCGTGGTCGTAAACAAACTCCACTGATGCCACCAACTGCCGCATCAGGAAGATGCCCCTGCCTCGTTCGCACAGGAGACGGTCACCCAGCGGATCAGGCACCAGGTCGGCGTCAAACCCGGAACCGCAGTCTTTCACAACCAAGACAACATCCCCACTTCTCCGCCGCCCGAGGGTGATGCGTACCGCCTTTGAAATTGATTCCTGATTTCCATGAACAATGGCGTTGGTCAGGGTTTCGTGCAATGCCAGTTCCACGGCAACCAGGTCTGGGCGTTCTTTCAATTCATTCAGCACCTCACTGACCACCAGCTGTATATCAGTCAGGCAGGAAGCAATAACCCACTCCCGGCTGACCTGGAATTCTCCCAACTTACAAGGGCTCGGAACCTGTGTAACATTCGTCAGGGCGTTCATATCACTGGTCCTTTCTTCTATGTCCCAAGGTTTGTGTCGGCCATGTTGTACATAATGCGTCCACCTGTCTCAATCTCTGAACCAGAACTTGCATATACGTTGCCACGTGTAACCTACTCTCTCTCCGTCTGCCAGGGGCCCTGATGCCTCAGCGCCAATTCAGTGTATGAAATGCGCTGGCAGGACCCTGCGGGCCAGACTCCAACGAGCCGAAGCCGGATTAGCGGGTTGGCCAGAGCAACCAGACCATAAGGACCCAGGGCAACAGGGTCAGCACAAGGAACAACGCATCCCAGCGCCAGCCTCGCTTTGGTATTTGAAATTCAATCCGTGTGGCCATAGTTGCCTCCCCGTTTCCTGTGATCTTTGAGTGCCGGACAGCTCACCTCACGCAGACCGCACTAAAGTAGTTGTCTCCCGAGTCTCAATAGCTCCGATGATTTGACGGGCGACGTTCTCGTCGCCGAGTTGGGAGTTGATCATCATGTGGTACAGATGCGGGTCCTTCCAATCACACCCAAAATGCCGCCGGATATATTGGGCCCGGATCCCGTCGGTCAGGCGGACCAGGTCCGCGGCATCCTCATTCCTTCCCACGCGTCTTTGGACCCGCCTTACGCGCTCGGCCCACGGTGCAAACACGAAAACATGAAGGGCCTCGGGAGAATCCTGCAGCACACATTGCGCCCCGCGGCCGACGATCACGCAATGCCCCTCGGCGCCAGCGCGGGCAATCAGTTCATGAGCGAAACTGGCCATCGTCGCGGAGTCAAAGAATTGGACGTCATCAGGTCTTGCGCCCGCTTCGACCGCTGCAGCCCAAAGTCCCCCCCGATTGAAGCGGTGCCACCAGGAATCGATGGACTCGTCGAATCGGAATGCCGTTTCGAGCTTTACTTGAGCCGTCTGCGCGACCGCCGCTATCAGCTTCCTGTCCAGGAGCTTCCAGCCGAGTTGTTCTGCGACACTTTGGGCAATTACACCACCACCGCTACCCAATTCCCTTTCGACGGTTACCACGCGAAACATGTCCTTCCTCCCTCGGGGTCCCCCTCAAGGCCGCATGAAGAGTGGGCGCGCGCAGCCCTGACGGATAATCGGACCACACCATTGACGAAAGCACTTGATTTTCCAAATCGGCCCGTATCCTTGTCTCTGGGTACTGGGAAGGGGAGGGAGAATCGCACTCCTGGGGCGTTAGCTAGTTTCTGTCGCGAAACGGGCTTTATTGAAAGCTTCACAGGTGAGAGCGCCGGTGGAACGCGCGCTCCGCCGCGCGTTCAGTAAAGCGTGCGCGGAGCGCCCGCTCCACCAAGGGCGATTCGCGACAGAAACTAGCTAGACAGTTGCTGCCGAAATTGGCATTTGACATTGGCATATGACGAATTCGGCAGACCATAGAATCCTTCCGGAAGAAATGGTGAACCCATACCGACAATTGACAGCGCTATAAAATCGATTGGGAAGCAGTGGGCACACCCAGCGAGTCAATCACTTCTATTCTGTTTGCTTTTTATTTTGGATCGGAGGGTCTGTCGACCGAAATGGCATCGCTTTTGCTGTGATCGAAAGTATGGAAAGGAGGAAAACAAATCATGAAAAAGTTTTCCATGCTCTTCGTGGTCGGCGCTATAACTTTGTTATGCTGCTGGGCCACCCCGTTGCAGGCGGACACGGACACAGCTCTTCTTCCTCACGGAACGCAGAAAGGCAAGGTCACTGCGCTCGACACCGGTTCCCGGACTTTCACGTTGGTCGTGGGGAAACTGAGTATCCCGATGTCTTACGATGACAAAACTCAGTTCGTCGAGTCGGGTCATGCCGTCCAGGCGGAAGCAATGACGGAAGGAGGGAAAGCCAAGGTCCAGTTTGTAGAGTACGAACCGGGTAAGCCGACTGCGACTAAGGTGGACCTCAAGCCGGGGCATCAGTCGACGTCTGCGACTACGCAGGCACAGCGGTAACATGGGACGGGTGGCGCAGACAAACCGTGGGCAGGTACGTTTGCAGCCGCTTCCGCAGTCGATCTACCAAGATGTCTGCGCCACTCGCCAGTGCTCTCACATCCAGGTGACATACTCCCTGGCGCAGGGAAAAAGTTGTGACGCGCGCCAAATCCCCCTAACTGCAGTGAGGATCCGAAATTTCCCCTATTCATCCTGATTGGCCTGGCGTTGGCGCAGCTCCCAAAAGAGGAAGGAAAAACGAGTTCTTCTGCTATCGCCCTGGCACAGATGCATCTTCCGTTTAATAGTCTTCCAGACCCTATTGTAATGCGTCAGTCATACTTGGAGGGCCGAGCTCTGCGAGGCCGTATTTCGCTACCACAGCGGCTTCGCGGAGCCCAGTCATCCAGAATTTCCCCCGTTTAACTGACACATTTCACCGTATTCACGGGCACTTGGCAATTGGAGTGCATTTGCCAGGAAGGATTCACTCTGATGGGCCATTTGGAATGTAAGAACCCAATCGGAACGGCATGGCAACAGCGGCGGAAAATGAAGCTGGACCAAGACGGAAGGGTTAAGAATCATGAAACACTTTTTTAGCTGCGGCATCTTGCTGATGATTTGTGAAGTAGCTTTTGCAGTAGCCTATTTCTTGCGGCATTTGTTGGCCAAAGACCTGACGGTCGCTCTCACTTTAGCCTTGGTCGCGATCTTATTGGTCAAGATGCTAGAGTTCGAAGACAGCCTATTCGAATGATTATCACGTAGGAGCCATAACTATGTTGGATTATGGGATTGTTGAAAGCATCTTCTTTCTCTTGATGTTGGGTGTACTGGGAGCCTTGGGGATTTACCTCATCTGGCGGGGTCTGGTCGACCTGCTTTCAGAGAAATCCACAGTTCGCTGCATCATCCCAAATCATCAGGAAAGGAAGAAAGCCCGCAATTGATTGATCTCAAAGTGAAGACCACTGAGAAGAATCGGAGGGGAATATGGTCAGAGCAGCATGGCTTAAGACTCGAAAGCTTCTGGGAATCCACTCGATAGATTTGGGACCGAGCCGGTCTCTGGAAAACCGGATCATATTGTGTGCAGACTGCGATAGCAACCGAACGCTGGCCGTTTCTGCTTCTGGAAACCTGGCCTGCTCGAGTTGCGGTTCGCAAAATTGGATGTTTGCGTCAACCTCCATGATTGCCCATATCAACCATTGTGAAGCACGCGAACTCCGAAGTCAGGTGTTTGTTCACTGACGAGTGCACGTATAGAAAGAGAATCCGGACCGATGGTACCTGGCCCCCTGTTTTCCGATGTACTCGGCCACGTTTAATTGGGGTTGGGTGGGCGATCATCGATTCGGGCGGGAACAGCTCGAGGGCATGAAGTCAACGTGCCATCGGTACTGCTTTTCAACCCTGAACCACAACCTGGCTTATTGCTACGACGCCGGACGGGCCATTAAATGGGGCCTCAAGCAGGCATTGCGAGGATTTCAAGGGACGACAGGAGCCTTTGAGGATTAGTGCACCCAGGGAATTCATTATGAAGAAACAAACGCCAGCCTGCGGGCTCTGAATTTGTGCTTCGTATGTCACTAAGACACCCTCATCGCTTGCAGAAGGCTCGTTTTTCTGGTGAGATGAAATGAGATTGCGGGATTTTCGGGGTTTTCTAATGGAGTTTGGACATTCTCACCCAGAAAGGCGGCGCTGATGAAAGTCGTGAATATCCTTAAAGCCTGGGGTCGCATACTCGCGGGACATCGCCCCGCAATGTCCCTGGAAATCACCCGAAGCTGCCCTCTGCATTGTGCGGGTTGTTATGCCTTCGGAGAAAACCATATTGGCGGTGAATTCGACTCGAAGATAGCAAGTCATCACGGGCAACAGCTTGTAGAAGAAACTCTCGAGTTGGTCAAATGCAAGCATCCGCTCCATCTTTCTATTGTGGGAGGTGAACCCCTGTTACGCCGTAACGAACTCGCGACTCTGTTGCCGCAGCTAAATCGGATGGGCCTGAATCTACAGTTGGTGACAAGTGCGGTTCTAGACATTCCTGAACCCTGGAAGAAAATCTCACGGCTTGAAATTGTCGTCTCAGTAGACGGTTTGCCCGATGTCCATGACCGCCGGCGGTTTCCCGCGACCTACGAAAGAATCCTCAGAAATATTGAAGGACATAGGGTCGTAATTCATTGCACGGTAACTGGTCCCATGGCTGACAGGCCAGGATATCTGGAAGAGTTCGTGAGATTTTGGTCTGGCCGGGAGGAGACTCGAAAAATCTGGATCAGCTTTTACACGCCACAAGTGGGAGAATCGTCGGCGGAATGCCTTTCGTTATCTCAAAAGGAGAAGATCATCCAGGAACTGCTTCAAATTCGGAGAAAATTTCCGAAGTTGAACATGAGGGACGAAGTGATTCGCCAGATTCTACATCCGCCGGCCTCACCCGACGCCTGCCTATTTTCCCGAAGCACACTCAGCATTGCGCCTGATTTGAAAACTGAGATTGTTCCCTGCAGCATGGGAGGGAATCCCGATTGCCGGCAATGCGGGTGTATTGCCGCTATCGGCCTTGCTTATTTTGCCCAATATCGTCTATTGCCTGGCATTTCGGTCGAACATTTTTTTAATGGGTCCTCCAGGATAGGAAAGCTAGTGCAACTTCTTGGAGCATAAACTAGCTGAGGTCAGTCCAGCGAGTTGGAGGTTGGCCATCAAGTTGAGTAAGCCCCAAGAGTTAACGCCCAAGATCAGTTGACAAACCCCAAGAGGCTTGGGGTGGTGTTAAGAGCCCGATAAGGAGTGGATGGATACGGAAATTGGGTAGTGATCTGATGCGACAATCTCATGGTGTACTTTCCCGTTCTCAAAGCGGAGGGGGCCGCGAACAAAAATCCAATCGAGCGAATCGCCTTTAGGATTAGTGACCGCTGTTTCTTTTCCCAAGGCGTTGCGAAATCCGGCCTCGTCTAAGCGCTTAATCAAGGGCGAAGCATGGGACTTAGTATTCAAGTCGCCTGCTAAGATCAAAGGGATTCCAGGCCAATAGCGATTGGCGTCTGCCAGGACCTCTTCCAGTTGCAGGAGCCGCAAGCTTTCGTGCTCCCGGCTTTCCAGGTGGATGTCGTAAACAACGAGAGATGCTCCTCCCACCTCGATTTCCACCACCAGAGCCATGCGCCCGCCTAATCGGCGCTGGAGGGTCCGCCAGTTGGGCAAATACCAGCGAGGCTGCCAATAATCCGACTGATTAATGAAGCGCAAAATATAGTGGGAACGGATCGGCAAGGCGGAGAGCACTGCCTGTCCGTGATAGGCCGGGGCACTCTCCGATCCCTGGCCAAGTTCTTTGAACTCCACTCCGAAGACGTAATTGAGCTCGAACGTCCGTGCCAACTCTTCGGCGACATTTCGATGTCCAGTCCGCCGCGCGTTGAGGTCCACTTCCTGGAGGATGCAGATGTCTGGTCTTTCGCCTTCAATCGCTCTGACGATTCCTGAGAACTGAAGGCCACGCTCTATGTTCCAATTCAGCAGCTTGAGGTTCTGGCCCGCTTCTGGACAATTCGAAAACGTCCCTTGGTAGGTATTGTCCAGGCTATGGCGCGACGAAGTTCCGCTCATCGCGAGCGCTCCTATCATCGATAAACCGGGCAAGATCAAGACCCACGCGTTTCTTATCGACACCAGACCTCCCTCTCTCGGTGATTATCGCCCCAGATATCCAAACACTCAAACAACTTTTATGAAAATGCGGTTCCGAAGGGTGGTCGGCGCGCTCCGCCGCGGCGATTCGTTCCGAGATTGAGAAGCAACAGGCCTGCAATTGGCCTCGTGGAACTCGGCCCTCCAATTTTTCATCGCCCGTGGTGAACTTGAATAGGCCATGGGTCACTTTTATGAACTCCATGGCTAAAGTCCACACTATCCCAAATTGCTCTGGCGAATTAAATCCACTCTCTCCCAAGCAGAAGCAGCAGGGCTTGCTGCAGTTGACCCTTTGACTGCATTAAAAGTGAGGTAAGAGTAAAGGGCGATGGGCCAAACGACGTTGCTGCCCACCGCGGAGAGTATGAAAACTAGGTTCGTGATGTTGAAAAGGGCGAAAAACAAAAGTCCATAGGGCAAAAAGCAGCGCCGGACAATGAACTCAAGATGTCGGCCGATGTATAACAAAGGATTAGATCGTCTACTGTCTGCCTGCGCCTGCCAAATTCCCAGGTACTGTTCAGGACGCCCGCTGGCTAGCTGGTGCCGCTGGAGCCCAGTAATGAGGATGTCTGCCACCGCACCAAATAATAGTAGCCCTCCCCATACGAGATAAGATCGCTGGCCCGAATTCCTAAATAGGCCTATCGACATACCCACGAAGGTAAACAAGTAGTAAAGATAGTCGCAGATCGTCTCCAGCCAACAGCCGAAATCGGACTGCTGAAGTTTCAAACGGGCGACCTCACCATCGCATCCGTCGAGAATGCTTGCAAATAGCCCCAAAAACGCACCGGTCAGCATGTTCAGATAGCCACCGAACGAGAAGAAGAGGCCCCCTGCGAAGCTGACCACCAGAGTAAATAGACTGACCATATTGGGCGTGATCGGAAATCGAATAATCTGGCGGCTGATGGGTATGGATATTCTGCGATTCGTTCTCGCGAAAATGCCGTCTGTGGGTTTGACGAGCCAGTGGTTTAACTTCTGCTCGGCCAAGAGGCGTTGCTGTGGGGTGAGGACACGCTGCCACATGTCTTCCGGCACCGGGTCGCATTGGACTGAGTGGGTCGAGGCGAGCCTCGCATGCAGATCCTCGAGAGAGCCGAGGTTTGACAGGCAGCGCTTCGAAAGGTCGATAACCGCTTCTCGAGAGAGCACAGAGATACCGACAAGCTGGCTGCCGGTCGTGAGCGCGAGAGCATCGTCCCTCCCATCCCATTCGTCCGCGCGCCGATGCAACGAAGGATGATAGGTCCTGTCCCCGGCTATCAGCACCAGACGTTCCTCCCCTTCGTCAACCAGCTGCTCTAGGAACGAAGGGAGAGACGTCCCCTCGCCGCCGAGCTCAACCCACTCGACGAAACCGGGAAGTCGCCCCGTGTTCAGCAAATCGTGCTTCACCCCGGGCCCTGTTACTCGGTCGACGACAACCACAATTCGCCGAGCACCTGCCTTTTGGGCTCCCAGTATGGCTCGGAGCAAAACGGGCAGAGCGCCGACCCGGGGAAGCGGTGTCCAAAAACTGCTATCGCCGTCCAAGTGGTTTGCCAGAATAACGGCGACGGTTGAGCGACCCGCTAATTCACTCTCGTTGAAAGCGCCGCGTGGCGAAGTCAGATTTGTCGTAACTGGAATGCGGTCGCGAGTTCTTTCATCGGAGTTACGGCGCTTTCTTGACTTGGACAACAGGACCAGGCAGAGGCCCCCAACGGCTGCCCAGAAGATAGCGCGTACTCGTCGAGTGAATGCCAGCGTCAACCCGGCGGCGGCGCTCAGACCCAACATCTTGACGATAAGCATAGTTCCCCCTTCATAGGTTCCGACGTTTCCCGGATTGAATGTGCCCACTATACTGACCAGCTTGGTTAAAGCTTCGATTGCGAGTGCGGCGAAGAGGCTGATCTTGGCGCCCATGAGCCACAGGATCAGGTATACCTCCAACACTGCGGCAACATGGCATGCCATATTCAGAGCAAAACTGCCCCAAAAGGCTCCAGGCGTATGGTGATAAAAATCAAGCAGCTTGTCTTCAACCGAATGGATCAGGGAAAGCTTGCGCTCTATCCGGGCGCTGAGATACCGGATACGGGCTAGGATCCGAGCCGGCCCTGAAAACACTGGCCAGCGCTTTCTCACCGCGAGTGCGGCCACAAGGAGTGCTGCCGCAAGTATGAAGACAAACACACCCGCGTAAAGCGAGAGCGTGTGGGGCAGCGGCAACACGACCAGCACAGCTACCAGGCCAACGAGGCTTACCACTGCGGCGCTAATGATGAACAAGGCGCGATCAAGCGTTACGGATGTGATCCCACTGGCGAGCGGCATCGTCGGACCCAGAAGTGAGACTCGCAAGGTATCGCCGAATAGCTGTCCGAGGGCGCCAAGTTGTCCAACCGCTTCCGAGGCCAGCCGCAGTCCGAGCATGCGGGGAAATGAAGCATGATGCTTCTCATCGAGTAGCGTGAGCCGCCACGCCCAGGTCTTCACCAGGTGCGAGACTCCTCCCCAGGCAATAACCAAAGCGAGTCCCCATCCCAGCGTGGCCATGCTTTTGAGAAGCTCGGCAGGACCGACTCGCCGCACCAGATAGGTCAGAAGCAACATGCCAAACGTTCCTGTCAGCAGCCGGAGAGGCAGCCGAGTTCTCGTGGCGATTCTAGACATTGACCAACTCCTCGCCGACCAACCTGCTGCCAATCGGCTCGTGACAGAATTGTCCTTCGAAAATGCTTTCAGCGTAAGCTAGCGCCTCGGGCGTATCGACGTCCTGCCAGGAAGCCTCGCCGATCTCCAAGGCACGCAGTTTTCGCTCTCGGGCCAGCTCGCGCATGCCTTCGGAAAGCGAGCAGTTGCCATCTCTGGTTGCCGATTTGAGTCTGTCAAACAGCACCGGGTTGCACAGGAACATTCCGGTATCTAGTGCATCGTAGTTCGCGATCTCCTTGCCGATATCCACGATACGATCACCTTCGCGCCGGACCTTGGTGGCATCGTCCAGGTCAAAAACACTGTCAATCTTGGGATCCACTGCGAGAATGACCTCATCTTGCGCGAGCGGCTGTTCCATGAGCAGCTTCGCCGTCTCTGGCTCAAAGATGTGGTCCGCCATCAGTAACAGGAATTTCTCGTGGATTTCACCTTGAGCCTTCAAGACAGAAATGCCATTGGCTTTGTGATAATCCGGATTTTCGACCAAGGTTATTGAAATGTTACCCAGCCATCGGACGTCAAACCAGCGACGAATCAAGTCGGAGCGATACCCGACGACAATTACGAACTTGTCGATACCGGCCTCGTGCGCCCTGAGAATGATGTGCTCGAGGATGGGCTTACCGCGAAACTGCACCAGGGGCTTGGGAAGCCCGGCAGATACTGGCCTCAGGCGGGTCCCGTTACCGGCAGCGAGGATGAGACATTGATTTACCTTTTTCATGTACGACCCCCTTAACTAAGAAACATTCTGAGATATCCCAATCGTGGAACCCACTCGTAACCCCAAAACCAGCCGATAAGTTCCGATTCCCGACCCAAGGATCTTGGCGACCTTCATTGGGGAGATCCCTTCCGCAACATAGCGATCTTCTGATCGCCTTCTGCCTCGGTGATGACATAGTCCGAATATTCGATCTTGAGAGAGCTTTTCCCTGCGATGAGTAGCTCTGACTCTGATTCAATGGATACTGCCAGCCAGAAGGGTCCATGCTTCTGATAACGCCGAATGAAGTGTACCTTCCGGGTCCAGAAAGAGGGGTTTTTGGCCGGGCTCCCTTCCATTCGCACAATGGCAAAATCCTCTCGGTCCACCCAAATCCGCCCCTTCATGAGGTATTTTTTGGACTGCTTGGGAACAACCGCGATGAGGAAACAGGGGTAGCCCTCTTGCTCTTCGGTGCCCAGCAACTCGAATTTGTAGTTTTCCGGAGTGATTTTGGTCTGGTCGCGATTCTCGTTTTGCGCGGCATCCAACTCCGCCTCGATCAACTTACTGATGACCTTATGGCGAATGTAATCGGACCCACTCTCGGAAAGCGTTTCGAATTCCTTCTTACCCGGATATACATATGTCTCCCGGACCACCACCTCGGCGTGTTTTCTGAACTTTTCGTTGTCAGCGACGTACCTTCGGTTTGAGATGTATTGCTGTAAGGCGGATCTCCTCCATTGGTCCCGTTCGATCATCCGCTCGATCACCTGGTTGGCTGTAAGCGATGGGGTCTGGACGATCCCTTCGGCTGCGACGCCGGACAGCGGAAACAGCAGGATCCCTACCCCACACCGCACAAGGAAGTTAGCTTTTCTGACCGTAATCATCTTCTTCTCCTCTGACTAAAAATCGATGACAAATTTACCGCGTAGCAGAGTGCCCCGGTTGTTGGAGAACGTGCCGAAACGCGAACTAGCTAGGTTGTTCTGGAGGTCGACAGGGTTGAAGCTGTTGAAGACGTTAAACACCCTGACGCCGATTCTGCCTTTATGCCCAAGAAAGGGCAGGCCAATTTGTCTACTCACCTCCAAATCGAATGTGGCAAATCTCGGGAATCTCCCAGCCTGGTTGCGGGCGCCGACAAAGTCCAGTTGCTCGTTGACGATGGAGTAAGGAAAGCCGCTGTGGACGTCGAGCACCGGCGAAACCGTAAGCTTGAAGCGAGTTTGAACCTCCGCCCAAAACAGAAACCGATTAGGAGCATTGAAGGGAAGCAGTGACCGCTCATTGGGCCGAATCACTGCCTGCGCGATATTTCCGAAGAAAGAGTTGAAATCATTGAGGTCGCCGACGGCTGAGGAGCGGACGTAAGAAGCAGTTAAATGGGTCTTCTCTCCCAATCGGTACCGGCCAGTGGCTTCAAACTCCCGATAACGATCCCGCCCATTGTTGCTCAGTGTCAGAAAGTCCCCTTCTGTAATCCTGTCCGGATTGAGTAAGAAATTTCGCGTCGTGCTGCGTTGCTGATATCCGACCCGCAGAAAGAAGTTTGGAACGAGTTCCCGGTCCAACTGGAAATTCCAACCCAGGCTGCGAGGATTTTGAATCCCTCCCAGCAGGCGATGCTGATAGGCCCAGGTGTCGGTGACCGCGCCGCTGGGATCAAAGCGAACTTCGGTCCGTGTCGGAAGATCGAGGAAAGTGGGGATATTCAGGTTAACCCGATCGTAGAACAGTCCAATTCCCCCCCGCAGCACAGTCCTGTTGTCCTTGGTCAGCAAGTAGGCAAATCCCAGCCGCGGAGCGGGGTTATTCTCTTCGGCGATCGAATCCCGGTCGAAGCGAAGGCCCAGGTCCACGGTCAGACGTGGCCAAACGGTCCACTTGTCCTGGACGAAGAAAGAGATTTCGTTCTGATCGACATTAACCCGCGCTGGAGCAGAAAAATCAATCCGTTCGACCAGCCTGTTTGACACTCCGAGGATCTCGACCGGATCGAAAATCTGGTTCCCATCATAAGAGCTTCGCCCAACGTTGAAACCTACTTTGAGCTGGTGCTGACCGAGGGCTTGTTTCGGAGCAAAATGGTAATTCTCCGACTCCTCGAACCGGGAAGTGTCGCGGTTCTGGCGGTTGAAAAACCCCCCTTCTGTGGTCTCGATCCCCTTTTGGTACAGACCAACGCTATTGGCCTTGACGTCCGAATCGAAAGTCTTGATGCTCAGTCGCGATTCCAGCAAGGCACCTGAGTTAAAGGCGTACATGTCTTCCGATGACAGCATGTAACCGCGCTGGTGGAGGTCGGGCGTGGAGGGCTGAGGTGTGAACGTGTTGAGTCCCACGTACTCCAACTTCTGGGGATAAAACGAAAGGTTGAATGCAGCGGTGTGGCGATCGTTGATTTTGAAATCGAGGCGGGTGAAAGAGTCAAAGCTCTCGAGACCTGTGTCTCTATGAAGAGGGGGAAGCCCCGTCCCGGTGAGTTCGGTGCGAACGTACCGATACTCCAAAGACTGCATGACACCGACTCGGCCGTTTATCAAAGGAGTGGAGAGGGTGACACGCGGCGTAAATGCGCCAATGCCCATTATATTTCCGTCCCTCTCTTTCGGCCGAGGCGTAAAATTCTGAAAACTGCCGTGAAATTTCTCCAGATCTGAACCTTTCGTTGTTACCGTCGAGATTGCCCCGGCGAATTTTCCGTACTCGGAGTCATAAGGGTTAGAGAGGACCTGCACACTGGAAACCACGTCAATGGGCAGATTGATTGCAGACGTGCCCATAGCCGGATCGGTAACATTGGCGCTATTGACTAAGGCACCGTTTTGGGTGGCCCGTGCGCCTTTCATATTGATGAGCCCGTCAGGACCGCGAACCACTCCAGGCAGCAAGGGCAAAAGGCCCTCGAAGCGTTCGTTGGCGTTGGGTGCATGCTCAAGGGTGGATGACTCAACCGTACCTGAGGCCGAACTTTCCGTGGTTTCGAGCCCTTCCTGTGTGGCCGAGACTTCCAGGGTTTCCTTCACAACGACATCCAGTTTCATTTCAACCGCGAGATTGACAGCCGTGCTGGAAGTTGTCAGGCAAATCCTGTCGCCCTGACCTTTCAACCCTTCCGCCGTGGCCGCCACCTGATAACAACCACAAGGAAGTGACAACACCGCTTTCCCGTTGGCATCAGCCAAAGACTCGCTTGAAGCCGATGGCGTTTTCTTTGTATCAGGAGATCCCAGCTCAGGTGTCACTACGACCTTGGCTCCGGGAACGTAATAGCGCTCACCAGTTGAATCCACACCAAAGACCTCCACCTGCAGTTGGCCTGTTGCATCCTGCGCCGCGACAACGCCACTACTTAGCCAGAGCAGCAAAGAGCATAGCGTTGCGTTCAAGGCTAAATAGCGGGCCATCATTGATTTGGTTCTTGCGTTCATGACCGTTCTCCTCCATCCACATACTCTTAAGCCGCCCGTGCACACCCAAGTTCGAAAGCCAGGTCTTGAGTCTCCACAACGAACTCCTGTCCCTGAAAGCGAATTAGCGCGTAGTTTTCCATCCTGCACAGGACATAAACTGTCAGGCTGAAGTAGCTGGCGACGGGCATTTGAGCGGAAACCTTATTCATATTCCTCGTGGCAATCATGGTGATTCCCCCCTCTTCGATTTTTCCACTTTGCCTTCTCACCATCAGACAAAGGCAATACGAATGCCAAAGGGCGGCTCCCACATTCAAATCCCCATTTTCATGAAAGTGCCCCATGACCTTTTTCAAGCTCACCACCGCGGATGAAAATGCTGGAGGGCCCCGCTCTGTCGGGGCCGAGGTCGCGACGGAGTGCGACCCTCCACCAAAACCGCATTTTCATGAAAGCTCT
>DATKMG010000481.1:0-10620 GCA_035541995.1 Terriglobia bacterium | reverse complement strand
GAAAGCGTCCTTGACGAATCTCCTCTTCCAGGTTGCGAGCACTGGAGGAAATCACCCGGGCACGGATCAAATTATACTGGGGGCCTGGGTTGCCGTCACGGAGAGCATGAAGCAGTTTGGGCTGGCACGCGGGTTCCAGATCCCCGATCTCGTCGAACAGGACTGTCCCGGCATCGGATAGACGCTCGACGATCCCGTTGGACTCTCCACCGGACAGGAGATTCTCCAGTTCTCTTGTAGACAGGTTGGTACATGTCAACTTGGCGAACGATTCGCTTCGGTGCCGGGAAAGACGGTGGATGCGCTGGGCCGTTATATCTTTTCCCGAACCACTTTCCCCCAGGATAAGCACCGGGATATCTGTGGGCGCAATCTCAGTGATGATCCGCTCCACCAGGCTAGTGGCGGGACTGATGGAATCGACAAAATACAACTCATCTGAAAGGGTCGAAGGGGGTTTGCCCCTGCTCCCCACCACGCCAGCGTCTTTGGCACTCATTACCAAATGCGTAATAGATCCTTTCACAGACCTTAAGACCGTATGAGTCGGGTATCTCGAAAAGAGCAAGGCGTAGGCCAATCTCAAAAAGCACAGCCCTACGATTCAATTTCGAAGGCAAGCCATTGTTTTTCAGTTGGTTGCCAATCCAAGTGGTCTGGGAGGCAAAAATCATATCAGATCCACTCCTTCCGGGCAATTTACCATAAAGTGGCAAATCGTTTCCCTCATGACCCAAGGGGACCCTTGGAGTTCACCTTTCTCGGGTACCAAAGGAGGAATCCGGGAGGATAGTGTCCAAAAGACTGTGGCGTAGACCCTGAGACTGGCAAACGGTATCTTATTGCGATACAATGCTATAGGGCGGGTAAACGGTTCAAATCGGCGTTCCCTTGTGGCACCCTCCACGGCCCGGCCGATTTCAAGATGTGCAGGATTAAGGACCAGCATTCGGCCCCATCAGGGGACAGCTTGCCCTAAGTGGAAAATGTTTTCCATTGTTTGGAGGGCAATATCTGCTTCTGAGTAGACCAGGATGATCGTCCACTCGTGCCGTATTGCGACTCTCGGACGAGGGACCAAACGCCCTTTCCCCAGAGTGGAATCGGATTTCCCTTTTAGGGCAAGCGAATTCCATCACTTGCCACACTACTCGACATCTCTGGAGGAGGCTCGTGCGGCAACCCCATCAAATGGATACTAACTGGTTTCCTTACCTCCATTTTCCACGCAATGATCGAACTCGCCTGGCGCCGCCCGTCTTGGTTGCTAACGTGCTTCTTCTCTCGTTTGCCTGCATTATTGTCATGAAGCAAAATCTCCTCAGCACGTTGCTGGAGAAAGCCGAGAATCATGGGAAAACGATATAGGTCGCAGCTCTGCACATTCCTCCTAGTCGCACTTGCGGCGATGTTCCTAACTAACTGCTCTTATTGGAGTCCCGGCGCCCGGAAGCAGCGATATTACAAGAGTGCCGTCAGTTACTTCGAAAAGGGAAATTTCCGCGCGGCCGCAATCCAACTCCAGAACGCCATCAAGATTGACCCGGACTTTGCCGACGCTCATTACGAACTAGGGGTGTGCTACGAACGGCTGGGGATGTGGCAAGCAGCCAGTGCCGAATTGACACGCGCGGTTGCCCTGGCTCCCAAGAACTGGAAGGCCCAAGTCACCCTGGGCAACCTTCACTTTGCCGGCCGGGACTTCCCCGGCGCGCAAAATATAGCCAAGCTGGTGCTCGCGGCCGACCCCCATAATGTTGAGGCGCAGACCCTCCTCGCTAACACCACCGCGGCCCTCGGCAACCCCGACCAGTCTCTGGAGGAAATGAAGAAAGCGATAGACCTGGCCCCGAACCGGGCGGATTCCTATATCAACCTCGCGCTTCTGCAAGTCAATGCCCAGCAACCGGCGGCCGCTGAGGAAAGCTACAAGAAGGCCATTGCTATCGACTCCCGTGCCCTGAAACCGGTCATGGCTTTGGGAACCTTCTACGTGCAACAGCGTCGTCTTCCAGATGCAGAGCAGCAGTACCAGCACGCGATCGAACTTGATCCCAAGAGTACCGCCCCCAGGCAAGCCCTCGCAGGTGTTTATTTGGCAGAAGGAAAAAGGGACGCGGCCACCGACGTCCTCAAACGAGCCAAGCAAGATTTGCGGGATAACCCCGCCGGATACCGGATGCTCGGCGACTACTACGTTCTCACCCGGCAGACGGACAAGGCCATGGAGGAGTATGCCTCGCTCGTCAAGGAGCATCCCAAAGACCTCCAAGTGAAACAGAACTATGTGGCCTTGCTCATTGAACGAAACCGGCTGGATGAGGCAGCCAAACTCAATGAGGAACTCTTGAAGCAGAACCCCGCCAGCCCCGAGTATCGCATTGCCAAGAGCGAGATCTGGATCCGTCAAGGCCGGGCTAACGATGCCATTCCCATGCTCGAGTCCGCCCTCAAGACAAGCCCGAACAACGCCCCGGGCCACTATTACTTGGGTCTCGCTTACAATCAGGTAGGCAAAGCCCATCTTGCCATTTCGGAATGGAAGGAAGCTGTGAAGTTGCGGCCGGACATGGCGGACGCACAAATCGTGCTGGCCCAGGCAGCCCAACGCGAGGGCGATATGGACCAACTCAGTCAAAGCGCCGAGGCTTTGATCCGGATCTTACCTTCGTCGCCGGTCGGCTATGATTTCCGGTCCATCGTCAAAGCCCATCAAAACGATAAGGCAGGAGTAGAAGCCGACCTCAAAAAGGCCATTGAGGTCGCCCCTCAGAACCCTCTGGGATATACTCGGATGGGGCAATGGCGGACGGCACAGAAACAGTATAAGGAAGCCGAAGGTCTTTTCGAGGACGCTCTCAAGCGTGATCCCAATTTGACTGATGCCCTGCGTGGGCTGGTTCGAACCTACCTCCTGCAAAAGGAGGCTGAGAAAGCGATCAGCCGCGTCGAGGCCCAGATTAAAGTGACCCCCAACAACGGCTCCTATTATTCACTCCTGGGAGAATTGTGGATTGGCCAGAGGGACTATGGCAAAGCGGAAGAGGCCCTGCAAAAGGCAACGGAGCTCGACAAGGATAACGTGGACGCATATGCGCTCCTCGGCCAGGTCCAAGTTTTCCGAGGTGAGCGGGACAAAGCCTTGGCAAGTTACCAACAACTGCTTCAAAAGAACCCTGGTGACGTAAGGGGCTACATCCTGATGGGAGTGTTGCAGGATGGGGCTGGCGACTGGCAGAAAGCCCAAGCTATGTACCACCAGGCACTGGGAATCGATCCCGATAACGGCCTCGCCGCCAATAACCTCGCCTACTCGATGCTCGAGCACGGAGGAAACACGGACGCTGCCCTCTCATTGGCCCAGACCGCTCGGAGCAAAATGCCGGAATCGCCGGGAACCGCGGACACACTCGCGTGGGCCTATTATCAGAAGGGAGTCTACCGCTCGGCCATAGACCTGCTCGAAGAGGCGGTGAAAATTGCCCCCAATGACCCCAGTTTGCATTACCACCTGGGGTTGGCCTACCAGAAAGTGAATGACAAGCCTCGCGCCAAGGAGCATTTGGAACGCGCGCTGGCGCTCGATCCCAAGTTCGCCCATGCGGACGACGCCCACAAGTCGCTGGCTGAACTCTCCCGGGGCTAAGAAAGGGCATGGCGTCCCAAAAAGGGGAGACTGCTGGCTTAAACTACGGAGAACAATGGTCGCGTGGGGATCAGGCCTCCGCCGTGGAACTTGCCAGGCGCTTGGCGTCGCCAAAGGTTCCAGGGGCGGAGAGTCCAGCGTAGCGGATCTTGTAAAGAAGGGCGCGATAACTGATATTCAGGGCGCGCGCCGCCTGCTTGCGGTTCCAGCGGTGCGCTTGTAACGTTCTCAGGATCACTTTGCGTTCCACGTCCAGAACCGCCTGCTCCGTTATGTCCTTGAGCGAAACGGATCCATCGGTGGGAAACTGCGGTTCGAAAACGGGAGGGGAGGCAACAGAGTGCATCGCGAGATCACTGACAATGGCATCCTCGTTCCCGAGGATGACATAACGCTTGACCAGGTTCTCAAGTTGGCGAATGTTCCCCGGCCACGAATACCCCTGCAAAACCTTCATAAGCCGGGGTGAGATAGGCCGGACCTGCCTGCTGTTGAACTCCGCACAATGGGCTTGGTGGAAGAACTCAATCAGGTATGGTATGTCCTCGCGCCTTTCCCGCAGAGGCGGAAGCCGCATATCAACAACATTGATGCGATAGAATAGGTCCGACCGAAACGTTCCGGCCTCAATCTCCTTTTCGAGTTGGCGATTGGTGGCGCAAACGACCCGGACCTCTACCTTCTTATCTGCCTGGGCTCCGATTCTGGAGAACTGTCCATCCTGAAGAAGCTGCAGGAGCTTGGCCTGAAGTCCCAGATCCAACTCGCCGATCTCGTCTAGAAAGAGCGTGCCCCGGTCAGCCAATTCGACCCGGCCAGGCTTCGTTCCGTAAGCTCCCGTAAAGGCGCCCTTCTCGTATCCAAAGAGCTCGCTTTCCAGCAGCGTAGCGGGGATAGCCGGACAGCTGACTTTCACGAAGGGGCCGCTGCCCCAAGGCGACTGGTAGTGGAGGAGCTTGGCCAGAACCTCCTTTCCCGTGCCACTTTCCCCTGTAACAAGGACAGGCACATTTGTACCAGCTACTCGATGGACCTTCTGCCGGACGAGTTGCATGGCAGAAGAATGCCCAAAGATCACCGCCTCGGGAGGCAACTTTGCTTCCTGTAGAGCCAAGGTCAAGTCATTATCACCGGGCCTGCCCATTTCCCCCCTCGTCCCTTCTCCCAAACTCCGCCCGAACACTTCCCAATAGCCCGAGACGACTAGAATCAAGAGGCTGAGAGCCAGTCATTATGTCCAAGTCCTTGATCCGCACGGACAAGAACTCTTCTTCCGTTGGAACAACTCTCTACCACCGCGCTTTTCACGTTTGATCGTTGCCTTTCCGCATTAGAGCACCCGGGAGTCCAAAAGTTTGCATTGTTCCGAGCTTACCGTCAATTAGTGCTCTCTGTTTAAATCCTCAGGCGCGGCCTTTCATATCAAGGGTGTGCGCACAAAACGATGGCCAAAAGGGCTTAGACCAGAAGTGCGCACGAGTGCTGCAAAAGGGCAAAGTTGGGAAAAAGTTTGCACACAAGGGAAGTGATTTGCCCTCACCGAGGGGAAAATCTGATTGAGAAGTAAATTATGGGGTCAAGGGGGGGGAAGGGGTGACTGCGGGGTTACGGGGTGAATTACTCCAAAGCTGTGTAATATGGAGCCGGGAAAATGCCTAACCAGTTGAAAAAAACACGTGGCAACCGAGAGCCTCAAGGTCAGCTATTGAAATGCGGAATCTAAGCCGCTTCGGTCCGGTCCGAATCTGGATGCGGACCAGGGCCTCCATCCGGTTCTCCCAGCCTGTGCTCTCGGATCTTGTAGAGGAGGGCTTTATAGCTGATCTTCAAGAGGCGTGAAGCCGCCTTGCGATTCCATTTGGTTCGTTGCAGCGCCTCGCTGATCGCTTTGATTTCGGCCTCATCTTTGAGGCTGCGCACGAGAGATTTCAGGTCACCCTTTCCTGGCTTTTCCCCGGACGCCTGTGGCACAGAAACGGCAAATTCCCCTGCGCCATTCATCTGAAGATCGCGAATGACCTGTTGTTCATCGCCGAGGATCAAGTACCGTTTCACGAAGTTTTCCATTTCCCGCAGATTGCCGGGCCAGGAGTACTTCATTGCCGCGTCCACCAACGTGGACCTGAGCGGCAGGGGATCGCGCGCAAACCGTTCGGCGAACCGCACCATGAAATGCCGCAGCAACAAGGGAACCTCTTCGGGGCGCTCGCGCAAGGGCGGTAGGTTCAATGTAAAAGCGTTCAGCCGGTAGTAAAGATCCTCGCGGAGTTTCTTGGAGGCCAGGGCCTGGGGAATGTTCACGTTGGTGGCCGCAATGACCCGGACATCGACCTTCACCACCGAACGGCCGCCCAAGCGGGAGAATCGCTGGTCTTGCAGAACATGGAGCAACTTGGCCTGCAAAGCCGGCGACATCTCCCCAATCTCATCCAGAAAGATTGTTCCCCCGTCGCATAGTTCAAATTTGCCGGGCTTGGGTTTGTTCGCTCCCGTGAAGGCTCCCGCCTCATACCCAAATAATTCGCTCTCGAGGAGCTCGCTCGGCAAGGCGGCGCAGTTTACTTTTAAGAATGCCCCGTTCGCGCGGGGAGATAGCTTGTGGACCAATCTCGCGATTACTTCCTTGCCGGTACCACTCTCTCCAAGAATCAGGACGGGGACATTGACGCAGGCGACCATGCCGACTTGCCCGCGGATCTTCCGCATGACCTGGGAGGCGGACAAAAAGAAATGCCCATCCCCTACGTCCTCGGCGGTCTCGTGCATTCCTGCTTCGGGCGGCGACCCACTCCGCCCGAGCGCTCGCCGCACCACAGAATCCAGGTCCGCCTTCTGAAAGGGTTTGGGAAGGTAATCTTGCGCCCCTAGGTGGATGGCCTTTACGACCGTTTTAGGCTCGCTCAAGCAGGAGAGCATCACCACTTTGGTCTCCGGTCGAATCGCGTGCAGGCGCTCCAAAGTCTGGAGACCGTCCAGGCCCGGCATGGCGACATCCAGCAAGACCAAATCAGGGACAGGCTCCTTTTGAACACGCTGCAAAGCTTCCAATCCATCCGAGGCAGTCTCAACCTCAAAGGACTCCACTTCCAACAAAGTCCGCATAAAGTCGAGCATTTGGGGCTCGTCGTCTACAACCAGAATTCTTGCAGGCATCATCGATAATGCTCCCGGCTAAAGAAAATGTTCTGTCTGAGGCCTGGGATGAAAAAAAGCCGAAAAACTCGGAAGTCGAGCGCCCCGGTTGATATGAACAGGCTAAAAGCTGTCGACAGGGTTAAGAACCTCAAAATCTTCAGGGGCGCTGCCCACTTATTCGCGGGACGGGTTGAAGGGCAGCAGGAAACAGAATCTGCTTCCCGTGCCTAATTCGCCCTCGACCCAGATCTTTCCTCCGTGCAACTGAACCAAGCGCCGCGAGATTGCCAATCCCAGCCCGGCACCGTAAGGTTCATTCTCCTCCCTGGGAATCCGAAAGAAATCCTGGAATATCTCTTCATGGAATTCTCCCGGGATCCCGATGCCGGTGTCCGCCACCGACACACGGACAGCGTTAGGCTCCCGCATCTCCTCCCTTCGGCGCTCGAGATGGTGGTTGGATGCGGGAGACCGGCGCCGGTCCCACAAATGGGGCTCCGCGGTTATCCAGACGCTGCCGCCCTCGGGTGTGAATTTAAGGGCATTCTCAATGAGATTCGCGATGACCTGTTGAATCTTGTAATAGTCGAACTTGAAGCGTTCGATCTGTGGGTTGGTCTTAAAAAAAAGAGCCACCCCCTTGGCAAGAAACTTCGGCATCCAATAACCGCTCACTTCCGATACGCAAGCGTTTAGATCCCCCAGCTTGAAGCTCACGGGGAAAGTCTTGCTTCCCGATTCAAGGGCGCTGTAAGACAGGAAATCCTGCGTCAGCTTGCGAAGCCGCGCGCAGTTGTTTTGTGCGGACTCCAGGATCTTGTGCTGGCGGTCCGTCAAGGGGCCGGCTTTCTGTTCCAGGAGAAGGTCGACGTAGCCCGAGATAATTGCCAGCGGATTCTTTATCTCATGAGCGAGGGTTGCGATCGTCAACCGGCGCTCATGAACCAACTGTTCGAGGAGGCCGCGGGACTGCAACAACTCCCTGTAAAGTGGAGGCAAGGGGTCGCGTGGCAATTCGTTCCCGGAGGGAGATGGATTCGGAGCTTCCTCCTCTTCTGTTTGCGCACCCTTTGACTGCATCGCGGCGGGGAGCTGAGCTCGCCTCTCAGGCATTAGAACCACCACCCATCCTTAACTGACCACCCATTTGGCTAATTAGTAATAATACTAAAAGCTTCCCCGATGGTTGTCAAGGGCGTCCAAAAAAAGAGTCAACAAAATGCGAACTAATGGAAATATTTTGCAACCACGGCATTGCCCCGGACCTTACGTGGATTCTCCATTAACGCGCGCTGGCGTTATATCCCGCAATATTTCAGTAACATAGACGAAACATAAAAACTGGTAAACGGACGCCGCTTTGGCCTTGAATGTGCACATAACCTCGTCAGGGCAAATGGCTTATGCCCGGAGAGGCAGGTGACTTGTGCCTCGGTGGAGGTGTGTGATTGGCACAGAACGTAGGCGCGACCAAAGGATTCCCCTGCCGATCCCTCTATTTGTTCGGGGGCAAGACAAGTCCGGCAAGCATTTTCTAGACTTGACCCTTGTACTCAACCTCAGTGCGGGAGGTGCGCTCGTAGCCACGCGGGAGCCACTTCCTCCGTCATCGCAGATCATGCTGGAGTTACCCAGCGCCCCCCTGCCCTCATTTATCCATTCACTGCAACGAAATCATGGCCTTAAAGGCCGCGTAATCAGGAGTACGAGTAGGGATTCGTACTATGTGTGCGCGGTCCGCTTTGCCCGGCCATTGATTTAGCCCACCGCTCTCTTCTATAATGTGCACTTTCATAAGGCCACAAAAATGGATCCATCCAACCGTAAGGTCATTGCCCGCCTGCGCGACGGAAACTTGGTCAAGGGGTATCTGCACTGTCCCAGTAATTCCACCTTCGAGGATTATCTCCAGGCGGAAGGATCCTCGCCTCCCGAGTTAATCGGAATACGACCCCTAAACTCCGGGGAAGACGTGTCAATCCCCCTCGAAGGGCTCAAGGCGTTGTTTTTCGTCAGGACTTTTGATGGAAATAAGGACTACCCTGAACTCAAATTCTTCGACAAATCACCGCCGAACCGGGGTCTGTGGGTACGCGTGCAGTTCTACGACAAGGAAGCCATCGAGGGTACGATTGAGAACTCGCTCCGTTACGTGGTGGAACGCGGGTTCTTCATGAAGCCACCCGACCCCCGCAGCAACAACGAGATCCTCTACGTCATCAAGAGTTCTCTAGCCAGCTTTCGCGTCTTGGGCGTCAGGACCGACTATTAGGATTCTCACGGCGGTCTAATTCACGGTCAATCCCACTGTAAGGGTATGCTGCAACGTGCCACTGGCCGTGGAACTGCCGGTGACCGCAATCCCATACGTGCCTGCCAGAGTCCCGGTGATCTTCGGCGCACTAACGCTGCACGCTGCCCAGAGAAGGCTCAAACCCATTATACCCGCCAGGAACCATGCCCTTCGGTGCGACCGCGCGGCACTCAATGTGGTCAGGATTCCCAAAAGGAGGAAAATGCCGACCATGACCCTTCCGAAGGGAAATGCGGGCGGCCCCCCGGGTCGCTTAATTCCCGGGGAAAAAGAGGAACGGGTCGTCGTGGATACGGTCAGCGCCACGGTCGCTGGGTCGGTCCCATCAAGCGTAACCGTGGCGGGGTTGAAGGCACATGCAGTGGCCTGCGGTAAGGTGCCGCAGCTTAAGTTGAGAGTCTGTTTGAACCCATAAACGGGAGTCACGGTGAGTGTATAGGTGGCGGTTTGGCCGGCGCTGACCGTGGCGCTGCCCGGGGAAGCCGACATCTGGAAATCCGTCCCACCCCCCGAAAGATTCACCACGTGTGGACTCCCTGGAGCATTATCTGTAACGGTGAAAGTACCCGCGGCGGGGCCGGGGGACGTTGGGGTAAAGGTAATCTGCGCGGCGCAACTTGCTCCCGCTGCCAACGAAGAGGAACAGGTGTTGGTCCCCAAGGTGAAACTCCCTGCCAGCATGCTGCTGGTAATCTGTAAGGCAGCATTCCCGGTGTTCGTGAGGGTCAGAGTTTGGGCGGCGGTGGTGGTGCCGTCAGGTTGCAGACCGAACGAAATTGACGCCGGGGAGAAGTAAGCCACCGGGGAGGATCCTGTCACCGCTTGTCCGGACAGAACGATGGTGTGAGGATTGCCGGGAGCGTTATCCAGGATCGTCAGGGCTCCGGAGTCAATTCCCGCCACCCCCGTGGGGCTAAAGGTAACGCTTATGGCGCAGTTCGCTCCTGCCGCCAGACTGGCTCCGCAGGTATTGGTCTGGGCAAAAGCACCGGTGATCTGAACTCCGGCAAGGGTCATGGTGGCGGCGCCATCGTTGGTCAAAGTTTCAACTTGAGCGCCGCTCGTCGTTCCGAGGGGCTGACTGCCAAAGATCAAAGCAGAAGCGGAAAGGCTCGCGTCCGGCCCCACACCGGTGCCGGTCAGGGCGACTGTATGGGGATTCCCTGCCGCGTTGTCCACAACTGAAAGCGTCCCGTTTCTGGTCCCATTCAGGGTAGGAGTGAAAGCGATCGTAATCGTGCAATTTGCACCCGCGGCCAAACTGGTGCCGCAGGTATTGGTCTGAGTGTAATCCCCGCTGACGGCGATCGAAGTAATTGTGGAGGCGTCCACTCCCGAGTTGCTCATGGACACGGTCTGGGTTGGAGCCGTTGTGTTCAGTGGTTCGCTCGGGAAGGTCAGCGTATTGGGAGAGAGGTTGATAACCGGGGAGACGCCCGTTCCATTCAGGTTGAGGGTTTGAGGGCTCCCGGGCGCGTTGTCGGCAAATACAATGGTGCCCGTTCTTGCGCCCCTCGAGGTGGGC
>DATKMG010000480.1:0-6272 GCA_035541995.1 Terriglobia bacterium | reverse complement strand
ATAGCCCGCATAAAGTTTCATCTCCTGCTGCATGTCACTGTATCGACGGGCACACTCCTGGCAGTCCTTCACGTGGTTCTGCAGGTGGAGCAAATCCTGGGGATTCAATTCTCCATCTACGGCTTCTTCCATCTGTCCCAGCCAGTCTTCACACTTCATGGCTAACCTCCAAGTAGGGCTGAATGTGGCGTCGCATCTCGGTCCTGGCCCGGTGCAGGTCTGTCTTCAGCTTGGGAATTGAGAAGCCCGTAATCATTGAGATTTCCTCGTAACTCCGTTGATGAAGAATCTTCAGTGTGAACACGAGGCGTTTGTCTTCGTCTAGTCCCCGCAAGGCGCGACCAATGACGGTGTTCAATTCCCGATTCAGCAATTCCGCCTCAGGAGGCTGCTTTCCATCGTCAAGTTCAGCCACTTGCCGATCATCCAAATCGATTTTCTGCCCCTCTCGAACCCGACTGCGCATCGACTCCCGGGCGGTGTTTCTGGCAATCCCAAACAACCAGGTAGAAAATTTCGAAGGATCCCGAAGTGATTTCAAGCTCCGATACGCCCTCACAAAGGTCTCCTGGGTCAAATCTTCAGCCAGTTCCCGCCGCCCCACGAGGTCATAGAGAAAGCTCATGATCGGGCGGGAGTACCTCTCGAAGAGGAGACGGTATGCCTCCTCGTCTCCCTGAGCTGCCCTACTAGTCAAGAGACCGCTTGTGTCTTTTTCGGCCCCGAAGTTCAGCCCTGGTCGAGTTGCCACGCTGAGCGTCTCCATCTTCTGGCCCCATCACTCTCCACGGTGTATGTGACCAGCGTGTCAAAAAGGTCGCAGAGGTTTTGGAGATTCAGAAGGATGAACTCTCTACTTGTTAACTATGTTAATTGTCGTGAAAAGCCGGACAAACGAAACGGACCAACCACGAACAGCTGAACTTCCACCCGAACCTTTCACGGTGAAGTTTCTCGGCCTTCCTACAATTTAATCACAACAAGACAGGAAAATAGATCCAGATTGTTGAATCTCAAGAACTATGAACTAATTAGAGGAGAATAGCGGAAAATTCTGGACGACGTGATTCAACCTGATAATCAGTAGGTCATCACGGTGGTCGTTTTCCCCTATCTTCAAAAGAGTCTTTAGAATGAGCAAATTGCCAAGCCAATGAACGCTATTCCACTAAAATACAATCACTTGAGAGCATTCAAACGGGGTGGCCAAACCGCTCAATCACTGGAATGAGAGAAACGAGAGGGGGAAAGTCTTGATTTGATTTCCCCCCTCTCGTCAAGGAGAGAGTATGTGAAGTGATACTGTATTAGACGGGGCAATCCAAGAAAAGGTTACCTGGAAAAAAATAATCCTGTGAAAATCAAGGCTGCAACTTTTCCACAGCAGGTTTAGCCTCAGTCGGAATTTCAAAAGGATGATCCAGTCGGATAATTAACCCCGTACCTGGCTGTAGTTCGACATTTTTCCCCTTTGTGGCAAGAATGGTGGCAGCGCCGCCGATAAGCCCGATTGCCAGACCCTTCGAGACACTCCCAAAAATCAGTCCTAACAAAGAACCTCCAGCTGCTCCCACACCCGTCTTAATCAAGTCACCCTTGATATTCTCTTTTGCCTGAACAGTACCCTCATCTGTAGTACTAATCGTCTTCCCCTGGCTGACCGGGTCATGAACACTGACCACTGTAGCTGCCAGCGTCTGCTCCCAAGATCCATACTTGATTCGATCGAACCTAAGGGTCATGGAAGCTTTCCTCCCGAACTGCGAGAAGCGCTTAGCCTGTTCTAAGGAGGTCACGACGCCAGTGATAAGTGCGGCTGATGAACCACCACCTTGAGGCGAGACTGACCCGGGCAGCACGACCTTGTTGGCCAGCACAATGGGCTCTGCCAGTTCTGCTGTGAATGAATCTCCGACGCGGCTAGTTCGGGTACTCAGAAGTGTTTTCAGGAGTATTTTCAACTGGGTTGACGGAGGGATGGTTCTCTGTTCTTGGGCCTCGGCATTAGTCACCTGGAATCCCAAGCCGGACAGCGTGACACAGAGGAAAACGGCTAGGAATTGACGATGCATCAGGATCAACCTCCTTTGAATTGCGTCCACCCTTCCAAGCTGTCCCCAAAGCCTGTCTCCAGTTGCAGGGGCGGAAAATTCTGGCAGCCAAATTATATCAAGATGATCTTGAAACCAGAAGGAATTCACCAGTCGCAAGGGAGCGCCCGATTAGAAGCTCCATTTCCCCCAAACTGTAAGCAATTAATTGGCTCAGCAGGATGAGAGTATATAGCACCGAGTTTCGGCTTATTCCCCCTCCACCAACCTATTGACCCTTCGGCTGTGTTAATAGTGTTCCGTATTGTACTGGACCCTTCCCGGAGTCACACTTGGGGTTCTCTAACCCAAAAAAGGATCATTAAAGTCGAAAGGGCCGTCAGGCTCCCAGCCAGGACGCCTACTGCCTGGTATCCCCTGTAAAGGTAACAATAGGAAGCCGCCAACGAAATCGTGGCAATTCCCAACTGAGACAAGGTACTTCGAACAGCCAAGAGAGTTCCGCGGTCGCCGGGCGAAGCGATCTCGGTTAACAGCGCCAGCAATGGGGCCATTCGGAAGGCCATGGCCATGCCGGCTAGACCTAGGGCGATCCAGAGCCATGCCCCTTCCGGAAGCACAGGAATGATTATCATTCCACAAGCCAACAGCGCTCCTCCGAAGATGAGCAAGGCTCTTTTGCCAAAACGGTCAGATAGGGAACCGGAGAGAGGTGCACCAATCAATGAAGCCAGGCCACACCACAAAAAAACCCCTCCCACCTGCCTCATCGAAAGACGCAGTTCCTTATGCAAGTGACTGCCTAAATAAGTAATGAAACCCACGGTGGCTCCCGATGTCAAAAGCACACCCGTCATCAGCGCAAGCATATCGCCACGGAGGGCATAACGGTTCAATATGGTTCGAAGTTTTTCAAGCCCCAATTCGCGGATTGAACCCTTTGCCAAAGTGGGAGGGGAGTGAACCAGGAACTGGACAACGGATACTCCCAGAATCAGAGCCAGGATTGAATTGGCCAGATAGATCACCCGCCATCCCCATGCCGTGGCGACCAGAGTGGCAGAAGGTATGCCTATGATGGCTGCTGCAAAATAGGCAGTTGTGAGAAAACCCATGGCGCGTCCCCGATGTTCATATTGAAAATGGTCTGCTGCGTAGGAGGTCGCCGAAACAGCGAACGAGGCAGCTGCGACGCCGGTTAAGAACCGGGTCAATAGGAACAGGTTCATAGTGCGTGAGAAAGCAGACAGAAGGGTGATCACTGAGAAAGCAAACAATCCGGCTTGAACAAAAGGCTTCCGTCCCAAATGGTCCGATAGATAACCAAACAGGAGTGTGGCCATGGCCGCTGAAAGCGCATAGACGGTGACGGCCCGTCCCGCGTAACCGGGATCCACATGAAAATCATTGGCAAGCAGGGGCAACAGAGGTGGGATTACCTGGTAGTCGACCTCGCTGAGCAGGCTCACACCAAAAAGAATCATGAGGATCAAAGCGGAGTTGCCGGCAAGGCGTCTCATTCCGACACGGTTAAAAGTGCTGCAGGTTGAGGTTGGCTGCGGCTATATCAGTCAGATCCACGACGCTCGCCGCATTGACTCCCATGGCGATGGCAATAGTTTCGCTGATCTCTTCTCTGGTCGCACCCAGTTTCAGGGCCTTCTTGATGTGGCCCTCCAGACAACCCTGGCACTTGGATATCAAAGAGGCGGAAATGGCGATCAACTCCTTGGTCTTGCGGTCCAAAGTAGAAGGCTTGTAGGTCTCAGCATAAAACTCGAAATAAATCTTCTTCATTTTTGGATCGAGCATGCTGTAGCTTTCAATCTTCTTTTTCTTGGCCGGTTCGAAGTGAGAGGGAGTGATGATCTCTGCTTCCTTTTCTTGGGTCTTCTTCAATTTCCAGCTCCTTGCGCAAATGGAATGTCGATCACCCGACTGACGATCCAGTTTCCCCGTTCGACAATTCGTTCGATCCCTTGACCACTTATAGCATCGAACAGGCAATTAAGGAAGTGCTTTCGGAGGGTTCGGAGGGGTTTATGCTTTACAGGCTCAGGGGAAGTATGCTAGCCTTCAAGGTTGGCGGTAAGGTCCGAATTAATCCAGAGGTGGGATCTCATGGTTTTTACCCGCGAATTCAAGAGTACGGTGATCAGTCAATACAAGATCCATTCCAGCGATACTGGGTCTCCGGAAGTGCAGATCGCCTTACTCAGCGAACGCATTAACTACCTGACAGATCATTTTAAGATTCATAAGAAGGATCACTCTTCGCGCCGAGGCCTGCTGAAATTGGTTGGGCAGCGACGCCGACTTCTGGACTATCTCAAAGCGAAAGATGTAGAACGCTACCGGGGAGTGATTCAGAAACTTGGAATTCGAAAGTAGATATTGCTTCTTGCAGGAACACGAACGCCTCAATACCAAACGCGACCTGGAGCTTCCCTAGAGTTAGCCGAAGGTCGCTTTTTTGTTGGTCCGGAGTCGAACCCAAGCGGGTTTTGTGTTCCCAGGCAAGAAAGAGAGAGCAGAAGCTATGATGCATCGAGTCAGTACACAGATTGGCGGACGGGAATTCTCGCTGGAAACCGGCAAACTCGCCAAGCAAGCCGGTGGAGCTGTTCAAGTCACTTACGGTGAGACGGTCGTTCTGGTCTCGGCTTGTGGCGAAAAACAAGCCAAAGAGAACCTGGATTTCTTCCCTCTCACGGTGGATTACCGCGAGAACTACTATGCTGCCGGGCGCATCCCGGGCGGCTTCTTCAAACGGGAAGGCAAACCCAGTGAGAAAGAGGTCTTAACCAGCCGTCTCATTGATCGCCCGATTCGACCCCTGTTCCCGGAGGGTTACCGTTGTGAGACTCAGGTCATTGCCCTGGTGTTGTCGGCCGACAACGATAACGATCCTGACATCATGAGTATCACCGGAGCCTCTGCGGCGCTCTTGATCTCCGATATCCCTTTCACGACTCCGATAGCCGGCGTCCGTGTCGGCCTCGTTGAGAACAAACTTGTGATTAATCCTGTCAGCTCAGATTTGAAGAACAGTCGGCTGAACCTCACGGTGGCGGGGAGCGAGGACGCCATTGTCATGGTCGAGGCTGGGGCTCAGGAGGTATCTGAGGCGACTATGGTTGAGGCCCTGCTTTTTGGACACAACGAAATTAAGAATATCCTGGCCCTCCAAAGGGAACTGGCAGCACAGATTAATGTCCAGAAACGCGTGGTCGTGCCTCCTGCCCTCGATTCCCAATTGACGGCAGAAATCGCTGATCGAATCACTGATGATTTGAGGGATGCTCTCAATGCGGAGAAGTACGGGAAGAACGAGAGTTACGAAAAAGTCGATGGCTTGAAGGAGTCTCTTTTGGCCTCCTATCCGGAAGAGGCCGAGAGCGAGCGCGAGCAAGCTGCCAGGATTTTCGATCATCTGAAAGAGCGGATTTTCCGGGACGATATTCTGAGCCGGCACAGGCGTCCGGACGGGCGGGCTTTTGACCAAATTCGGTCTATCAGTTGTGAGGTCGGACTTCTACCACGGACTCACGGTTCGGCACTGTTCACTCGCGGCGAAACCCAGGCTTTGGTCATTACAACCTTGGGGACCTCCGAGGACGTACAGAGAGTCGACATTATGGAAGGCGAATCCTCAAAGCGGTTCATGCTGCATTATAACTTTCCCCCATTCAGTGTTGGCGAGGTCTCTCCCCTGAGGGGTCCGGGTAGACGTGAGGTTGGGCATGGCGCGCTGGCTGAACGCGCGATTCTGCCGGTTGTCCCATCCGAGGATCGGTTCCCCTATACGATCCGGATCGTCGCAGACATTTTGGAATCCAACGGCTCTTCTTCCATGGCCAGCATCTGTGGAGGTGTCTTATCACTGATGGATGCCGGAGTCCCCATCAAGGCCCCGGTGGCTGGAGTGGCAATGGGACTGGTGAAGGAAGGGGACAAGTATGCCGTCTTGACCGACATAGCGGGAGCCGAAGACCATTACGGGGACATGGATTTCAAAGTGGCGGGAACCCGGCAGGGAATTACAGCCCTGCAAATGGATATCAAAATCGGAGGGCTGACTGCAGAGATTATGAGTCAAGCTCTGGAGCAAGCGCACCGTGGCCGGCTCTTTATTTTGGACAAGATGTTGGAGACGATTGCCGCCTCCCGCCCCGAGACCTCGAGATATGCGCCCCGGATCTATTCTTTCAAAATCAACCA
>DATKMG010000479.1:0-6101 GCA_035541995.1 Terriglobia bacterium | reverse complement strand
GGATCAAGGTACTTCCTTATCCGTTGGCCGTTTTGAGCCAATCCTATGATGGCCGCGCCCCCTGCCATTATTGTGGCACCTGTAACTACGGCTGCGACACCGCCTCACGCTTCAGTTCCCTGGAGGTCCTGGTCCCCAAACTTGCTACTCGGAAGAATTTTACGTTACGTCCGAATGCCGCTGTACATAGGGTTCTGCTGGATCCTAAGACCGGAAAGGCCCGAGGCGTGTCCTTTGTTGATACTCAGAACAGGCAGGAGTATGAAGCCTACGGCAAAGCCGTGGTCCTGGGCGCTTCAATGGTTGAATCCATTCGCATTCTCTTCAATTCCAGGAACCGTGAGTTCCCGGAAGGATTGGCCAATTCCAGCGGCGTTTTGGGAAAATACCTGACTGAACATGTAGCCTTCAACGGTATTGAAGGTTTCTTCCCCCAACTGGCGAGCCGTGCAGTCAGCAATGACGATGGGCCTGGTGAATCCTGCCTTTATATCCCTCGCTATAATTACGGACACAAAGATAAAAAGAAGTTCCTACGGGGCTACCGATTCAATTTTTACGCCGGTTGCGGGATGGGACCTGGTCCTGGGGCTTCGCTTCCCGGATTTGGCGCATCTTACAAGAAAAAGATCAAGGAATTGTACCCAGCAGCTGTAAGCATGAGCGGATATGGAGAAGGTCTAGCCTTCGCCACCAATTGTGTGGAGATCGACCCGGATGGACTACGCGATCGCTTTGGCATTCCTCAGGTAAGGTTCCACACCACGGCGGAGTACGATCATGCCTTTGCCATCCGTGATGAGATGTACGGACAAATGGAGGAGATTCTGCGTGCGTCCGGAGCGGAGATTTTTCCTTATGAGAAGGTCGCTCCTTACCCATTGGGAAGTGTAACTCATGAGGCCGGAGGTTGTCGCATGGGGGAAGACCCGCGCGCGTCTGTGTTGGATCCGTGGTGCCGCTCGCACGACATCAAAAATCTCCTGGTTGTAGATGCGAGCTGTTTTGTCTCCCACCCGGAGAAGGCGATCACTCATACGATTATGGCGCTTTCTTACCGTGCTTGCGATCACCTGGCAGAGCAATTCCGGCTAGGTGAAGTGTAGTGTGTCAGTTAATGGGGGAAAGAGGCTAAGTTAGGAACCACATGTTTGCAGGAAAAGGTACCTCGCAGCCGAGACCTGATCCTTACTCGTTTCTTCGGCTGGGCACACGGGGTGTTTGGTCTTAGGGCAAGTCCCCGCAGAAGACCTACTTGAATGGCCCCGGGTGGCGCAGTGCGACGCGCCACCCGGGGTAAAGGGTTGCCCCAGATACCGACCCTGAAGGGGTCGAACTAAAGTGGTGACGGGACCGCTGCTCAAGTTGGTTCAACCCATTTCAGGGTTGAATTGAACTGTTCTGGGTACCATGGGTTTCGCGCGGCCTTGCTGCGCTCAACCCATGGCTATTCACGTTTCCCCCCAACGGGGACATCTGAAATTCTTGTATTATTCCAGGTGTGGTCGATTGTGGCTCCGTCTTGAAGGAGGTTCATAATCTGATGCTTGATGAAGTGATCACCAGAAGAAAGACACTTAAGTATCTGGGTTTTTTGACTGCTACGGCGGCCGGTAGAGAGTTCCTGAAGGGCTGGTTGCCAGGGGCAATTGCGGCTCCCTTACAGGGGCAGGTCTCGAGAAACCACACTCACGACCGGGCTGAAACGTCGACTCCACCCGCCACAGTTCCTTATGTTCCGCAATTCTTCAAGTCCGAAGAATACGAAACGGTTCAGATCTTAACGGAGATGATTATTCCCACAGACGATCAACCGGGAGCCCGTGAGGCTCAAGTGGCCAGCTATTTGGATTTCCTGCTATATTCCGCCGCCGAATTCCAGCCTGCTTTGCAGGATCAATGGACCCAGGGCCTGACTCAACTCGATCAGGTCAGTATGGCAAAAGAGGGTAAACGATTCCGTCAACTGACCCTGCCTGAAAGGACAAAGGTCCTGACCGAGATGAGCCTCCCGGAGCATGATCCCAAGTCGCATCGCCCGGGGTTTGAGTTTTATCGATTGGTCAAAGAGATGACTGTCGAGGGCTTCTATACTTCTCGTGTAGGTCTGATCGAGGTGTTGGGCTACCAGGGACTCTCCTATCTCGACGAGTTTCCCGGCTGCACACATCCAGAACACCAGTCCTGAACCTGTGAGGGAGTAATCATCATTCAAGTGCTGGAATAGGATCATGCTGTAAGAGCCATGAAAGTGGTTCAATCGAACGGAGCCAATTAAGAGGAAGCATCCATGCAGAAGAACTACTACATCATCAAATGGGCAGTTATATCTGCCTTTATCCTATTGGGATGGGGCGTCACTCCCGGACCGCGAACACCGTTGACGTTGGAGCGGATGCAAATTGGAGAATTCCTCGGGACGGGTGACGGCATCGGCAGTGCCGACGACACGACGGTCCGTCGCCTTCCTAAGCTTCGAACTCGAGCTCGCAACCCGCATCTGATTGAGGATGAAAACGGAGTGCCGTTTTTCATCGCGGGAGTATGTCCGCAGAACATGATTCATTGGAACACCCCTGATCAAATTGATGTCTATTTCGCGGACCGGCAGGCAAGGCATTTCAATTTTGCCTGGGTCGTGATCAATGGCTTTGACAATCCTGTTGTTGGTGCAGAGAAGCCTTCAACAAATCCCACTGATGCGCATGGGAATTCAATGTTACTCCACGGTACGAGCTGGAACCCGCAGAATCTGAATCCCGCGTACGTCGCGTCGGTTGACACCATAGTTAAGTCTGCGGCAAATCATGGCATGTACCTGTTTCTGGATCCGTTTAGTGTCGGGTATAATCCCGGGCCGACCGGCTTTGATCCTTCTCAACATTCAAATGACGAAATGCGTCAATGGGGTGAATTTTGGGGCAGCCGCTATAAGAATTACTCCCATATCAATTTCACATTTGGAAATGACAGGCTAGTTTGGCCGCAGGTTGACAGCGTTGTGAGTGGTCTTCAGAAGTACATGCCGGACCGGCTGATGACCACTGACTGGATCGCTGGGCCGCCGGATTACAATAGTGAAGCGACGGGTCCTCGCAAGTTGTATGATTTAGGTCATCGATGGGTCAATTTCAACGCTTGGTATCAATACCATGCTCCGCAGTGGGCCACCTGGTCTCACTACAACATGGATAACCCGGTGATGCCGACGTGCATTTTCGAGACTTTCTACGAAAACTGCGGCTACGGAAATCCGAAGCCCAATCCCACAATCCCCCAGATGATGAGAGAAGAGGTTTGGGGAGCGGTGCTGAACGGTGGTTCCGGGTTCGGCATTCTGGGCTCACCCGAGGATGTCGAGGATCCAATGCGTTGGCTGGGGAAAACTCCGGGGGTGGAGCAAGCCCAGAACTGTACTAGCTTCTTCGAAGCCCGCCGCTGGTATGAACTTATTCCAGACTGGTCGCATACATTCCTGACAAGCCAATCCGGATCCCCTGGGAAGGACGATTACACGTATGTGTCTGCTGCGGTCACCGGCGATGGTTCACTGGGTGTATGTTACTATCCAGGCGAGAGCGGCAGACGTTTCCAGCTGATTGTCAACATGTCGAAGATGGGAGGCAGCACCGGGAACTCACGCGCACGCTGGTACGATCCCGCAAGCGGGACTTACAAAACCATCGGCATGGTGGCAAACTCGGGTTCTCACACCTTCACTACTCCCGATCTGAATAGTAAAGGGGCCGCAGACTGGGTGCTGGTGCTTGAGAAGAATTGAAGTTCGTTTATCCCCCCACCTCGTAATCACTGGATTGGCACGGCATCCGTGACTGTCTGCGCCGTTGTGCTGCCTATCCTCATAGAAACAAGGAGTCTTATGATGTTACGCAGCAAGTTTTTTCTGCTAGTTCTTCCTTCTCTAATCGGAGTCTGCTGGGCTGATCAGGTCAGCTTGAAGAACGGTGACCGGGTGACAGGCAAGATCCAGAAAAAAGACGGTGCCAATCTCATAATCAAGAGTGACCTCTTTGGAACAGTTACCATCCCCTGGGAGGCCATCACCCAGGTGACTTCTGATGAACCGTTGACCGTGGTGCTGCCTGACGGCAAAGCGGTACAAGGCAAGATCGCGGCTGAAAACCAAAAGCTGGAGGTGGCTACTCCAGCCGCAAGAGAGTCGGTTGCCATGGCCCAGGTCGGCGCCATCCGCAATGCGGAGGAACAAAAAGCTTGGGAGCGGCTGCAAAATCCGGGCTTGTTGTCGCTGTGGACAGGGTTTGCCGATTTGGGAATCAGTTTTGCTCGCGGCAATGCGGCGACCACGACCATAACGACGGCAATGAATGCGACTCGTGAGACCCGTGCCGATAAAACCACAGCTTACTTCAACCAGATCTACTCAAAGGGTAAGGTGACCGATGATATCTTGAACACCACGGCAAACGCCATACGAGGCGGCTGGGCATATAGCCGGAATCTGAAGCCCCGGCTGTTCGTGAATCTCTTTAACGACTATGAATACGACGAGTTCCAGAGCCTGGACTTGCGCTTTGTGGTAGGTGGTGGTTTTGGCTATTCCGTGGTCAAAAAGGAAACGACCCAGCTCGATCTGGTCGGAGGTGGTGCTTACAACCATGAAAAGTTTAGTACCCCGCTGACCCGCAATTCGGGGGAGGTTTATTGGGGTAACAACCTGATGCATAAGTTCTCGAAGAGCACGTCGTTGAACCAATCTCTTCGGATGTTCAACAATTTGAGCAACACGGGCGAATACCGCATGAATTTCGATTTGGGAACAGCCACTACGCTGAAGAAGTGGCTGTCGTGGCAGTTTACCTTCAGCGACAGGTACTTGAGCAATCCTGTAATAGATCACAAAAAGAACGATGTTTTGCTCACCACGGGATTGCGCTTCACTTTCGCCCGGTAAGCCGTCAGGAAGTGAACTAATACAAACGCATTAAGGGTAGGGGCATTGCTCTGCATTGCCCGCGGCGGATGGGGACCATCCGCCCTACCAAAGATCCGATTTTGAACGATTTTAACTGCGTCTGTATTAGGTACCGTATTTTCCCTAAAGGAGTGGGTATTGTGAATCAGGGCTGGTACAAGGATTTTTTTCGCGGCATCGTTGTAGACATGTGGCGTTCAGCCGTGTCGCCGCATCAAACTCGCACAGAAGTAGACTTCCTTGAGCGTGCTTTGGATCTTCACCCCGGAGAACGTGTCCTGGATGTCCCTTGCGGATTCGGCCGGCACTCCGTTGAGTTGGCGGCTCGGGGCTATAACGTGGCCGGGGTCGACATTTCTCCTGAGATGATCGAACTGGCTCGAAAGCAGGCCGACAGCGCGGGTCTCAAAATCGAGTGGTACATCGCCGACATGAGGGACGTTTCATGGGAATCAGAGTTCGATGCTGCCTTTAGTTTTGGAAACAGCTTTGATTACCTCGATCCCGTCGGAACCCGAGACTCTATCCGCGCAATTTCGCGAGCCCTCAAGCCTGGGGCTCGCTTTACCTTTGATTATGGAACGGCCGCGGAATGCATCTTGCCAAGGCTGCGAGAGCGCGAATGGGCCCCGGTCGATGACCTCCTATTTCTCGAGGAGAATCAGTACGACGTCTCCGAAAGCTGCATTAAAACCACTTACACATTTGTGCGTCAGGACAAGACCGAAGTGCGAATCGGCTATCAATGGGTTTATACTGTGCGGGAAATTCGTCAAATGTTGCAAGAGTACGAACTCAGAACGCTGTCACTTCATAAAACCTATGATGGAGTGCCGTTCCAGGTTGGTTCCCCAATCTTGATTCTCGTGTCGGAGAAAACGTCGAGTGCCTGAGATAGGGCTGTCTGATCAATCCAGCCAGCCAATAGAGGACGACGAACCCTTGGGGGTTGCAACTACTGCACCGAAGCTCCACGGTTCCATCGTTGTCCATGGGGGCCTGCTGCTGGATCCCACCATTCGGTACACGCACCACCGAGATGCTCGCACTTCGCGGCACGGTTGAAGACAGGGTCAATCCAACGGCGTACAAAGACAGAGTAACAGGATTTTTCTCATCTTCGGGTATCCTTCCAAGATCCTCCATC
>DATKMG010000478.1:0-3082 GCA_035541995.1 Terriglobia bacterium | reverse complement strand
ATCGTTATCTCGGATGCCGAAGCCTAGCCCTAAGTTGTCGAAGGCGCCTAGCATGAAGTCTGCCACCGGATCACCGGATCGCGACCCGACAAAATTAAATCCTGGCGAACCAATGAATGCCTGGCGGAAATTCAGGTGGAGGAACTCATACCCGAATTTGTAGTTGTGCCTGCCCTTAATCCAGCTCAAGCTATCTTTGAACTGCCAGTTGGAACTCCAGAAGCGTGCAAGGCCACCGCCCCCCAGGACGAAATTGCCTCCCACATCCACAGTTACGGCTCCAAGTGGGATATATTGAGGCAAATTGATACCGAGTTCCGACGGGGGAATATTATTGTTACTGATTTCATGAGAGGTTGTGCGAAGCATCGTCATCGTCGCCTGGTTCAGCAGGGAGGTTCTGAAGGTATAGGTGTCGTTCAAAGTGACCTGGTTGGTGTGTTGAAGAAGTTCCTCCCCAATGTAGTTAGGAATGTTCCCGCCGGCAAAGGCGCTCGAGCGGGAATTTTTGTCGAAGAAGTAATGTCCAAACAGGGAGTGCTTCGAATTTTGTGTCCAATCCATGCGCGCCATCCACATGTCGCCCTGCCGCGGCGAAGCCGCCAGTGACACGATACTGCCCGTGCTGGATTCCGGGACATACCGCAGGAGGTTCTTGGCCACCGGGCTGATGCAGCCGGGGGCAATGATATTATTGGCCACGCAGGGGTTTCCTGAAGCATCCGTGAACGGCTTACCGGTCAAGGGATCAACAGGGCTGGTCAAGGTAGTCCCCACATCCGTAAAATCGCCGGCACGTTGTGCTGCGGATGGAACCAACGCCACGATCGTGTCAGCCTCGCGATGGTCACGCAAGCCCTGATAAGACCCAAATGCAAACAGGTTGTTCTTCTTGAGCGGTCCCCCTGCCGCGGCCCCAAACTGGTTCTGTTTTTGCGCAATGACCCTCTCATCGAAGAAATTTCGAGCATTTAAGGCATCGTTGCGCAGGAATTCCCAGGCCGATCCGTGAAATTCATTGGTTCCAGACTTGGTCACTACACTAACCTGTGAGCCCGGGTTTCGTCCGTATTCCGCGCCAAAATTGTGAGTCAGGATACGAACCTCCTGGACCGCGTCAGGCGGGGGATAATTCATCCCGGTATTCCGGGAGGGATTGTTGAAATACCCGCCGTCCAGTGTGAACAGATTCATGTTGGGCCGCCCTCCGTTGACATCCATCTCCGGGCCCCCCCTGGAATCATCCAACTGTTGCGGAGCCTTAACGTTCAGGACTCCGGGCAAGATGCTCGCCAGGGCGATGACGTTGCGGCCGTTCAAGGGCAGGTCTACCACACGTTGATCGTCTACCAGGCCCGACAAGGTCGGAGAGGCAGTGTCTACCAAAGTGGCCTGCCCCGTGACGTTCACTTCATTTTCCACGGCGCCAACCACCATGGCTGCATCCAAACGGAGGTTCTGGTTCGCAGTCAATTGTACCTCTCTACTCACCTGTCGCTGGAATCCGGCGGCCTCATAGGTGATCTCATAATTGCCCGGCAGCATGGCTACGAATGTATAGTAGCCGTCAGACTTGGTCTGCACCATGCGAGTGCTCTGCTGCTCTACTAATTTGGCGGTTACATTGGCGTTCGGGATGGCGGCGGCGCTAGGGTCACGAACATACCCGCTAATGGTCCCATATACCTGGGCCCTGATCGTAGAGAATGCCCCGGCCAATTGAATGACCAGGAAAGCTCCAGCTAACTGGGAACACTTCGGGGTATTGAACCCATGGTCGGAGAATTTTCTCTTCCCGAGCGGCTCCATACTGTTCCCCTTACAAGGCAAAAGCCTTCGAATTGAGCGGCAGAAGCTGGCCCTGATTCTTGAGGACCCGCTTTTGCGAATCCAACGTATAAGGGCCGAATTCGTAATGCTGATTCATACCGGCACTTACTTTTATCTGAGTTTTTGGCGAATCTTGAGGAAACTCTGTTCCTTTCGAAACGATGGGCCAAACTCACATATCATGGCCAATGAGAGGCATCAGTCAACAAAGGGGTGAATTGAGAACGTGGGAGCGGACCTCCGGGCCGCGATCTCCCGGCCCTACGAAGTGTTGATGTCGCCATCCGGAGGCCGGCTCCCACTTTCGCATGGCTATCACTACTCCTCCTCACTTGAAATTCTCCACCAGCATGATATCGCTGGGCTCATCCTGGTCCTCGTAAAGGACCCAGCGGCCATCGGGTGAGGCCGAAAGTCCTTGCCCACCAATAGGAGGTTTTTCAAGGCGCACAACTTCCCTGATCTGGCCGGTGTCAAACATCATGAACTTCAGGGTTGGGACAAGCGAAGCCAAATCTTCAGAGCGGTTGTCAACGAAATAGATTCCTTTGTCTGTCAGCCCCCAATAGCCGGGGAGAGGCGCGTTTGGAAGTTCAATGATAGGGATCTCTTCACCCCCCTCCACGGGCACCCTCCAGAAACCGGGAACGGTTGAAGTCCAGCCTTTGGAGTAATAGAGAAACTTGCCGTCACGCGACTCTAATCCCGCGACTCCGCCGTTTTTGGTTACCTGGAGCGGCGAGCCTCCAGCCGAGGGAATCTTCCACACCTGCCCGTCACCGGTTTGGTTTGAACAAAAGTAGATCCATTGTCCATCATGCGACCAGCTGGGCATGATCTGACTGGAGGTGCTGTCCGTGGTGAGCCGGCGAGGCACTCCTCCCTCTGCGCTCATGACATATATGTGATACTTGTCCTTGTCGAGTGAATCGAAAGCGATCTGTTGCCCGTCAGGCGACCAACTGGCCGCCCCCACTCGACCGTCGGATGCTAGAGGATAGGGATTGTGGCCTTCATTATCACAAATCCAGAATTCATACTTTCCTGACCGATCCGAGATAAAAAGGATCTTCTGCCCGTCGGGGGAGTACTGCGGAGACTCGTCACTACGTGTCGAGTCAATCAGAAGCTTCATGCGTTCACCGCTCGTGCAGGCCGGGCACAGTCCGTCGATTCGCCAGATATTGTCGTCCGAGGTCCAGCGCGTGAAGGCCAGGCGGTTGCCTTGCCGAGAAACAGATGGAAATCGTAT